>JAABQN010000145.1 GCA_011391455.1 Nitrospiraceae bacterium | reverse complement strand
CAACAGGCCTGGCGTGTCGGGGGGCAATGGAGCGAAGCTGTCGGGATCGACAATCTGCACAGACACGCCTGGCAGCGGTTGGCCGACAGTGCCTCGCCGCGAGGCCGGTTGGAAGTATCCGGCGGCCCGGAAGTCCGGACAATTGACGGCGACGACGGGGGCACATTCAGTGACCCCGTAGCCTTCAATCGGTCTGATGCCGAACCGATCTTCAAAGGCCTGCGCGAGCCTGGACTGAAGCTTCTCAGCTCCGGTCAAGACCACGCGCAACGAGCTGAATTGTTCCGGGGTACAACGGCGCAAATACAGCTGGAGAAAAGTCGGTGTGGTCACGAGGAACGTGATGCGGTGGCGAAGCACGAGTTCGCCGATGGCGGCGACGTCGAGCGGGGAGGGATGAAAGACGATGCCCACGTTCTTGAACATGGCCAGCCAGAAGACGAGATAGCCGAACGAATGGAAAAATGGCAGGATGCCAAGCACTCGTTCGTCCTGGTAGAGATGGAGGACCTGGTTGGCTCCCTGCGCATTGGCGTCGATGTTGAAGTGAGTGAGCATCACGCCCTTCGGCTCCCCCGTGCTGCCGCTGCTGAAGATGATGGTGGCCAGGTCATCCATGGTCAGTGGGCGGTCCTGTCCGCAGGCCCGTTCGATCAGCCGTGCCGGGGCGCAGAGGGCGAGGAGAGCTGCGACGAGTTTTTGTCCTGTGCCGATGGTGCGGGCCACGTCCTCCAGCCAAATAATCGACGGTCCTTCCGGTAACTCCAACTTGGCCTTCTCGACAAAAGTTCGGCTGGTGACGATCGTGCGAAGGCCGGCGAGTCGCACGGCTGCTTCGAGGCCGGATTTGCCGACCGTGTAGTTCAGATTCACGCTGGTTTTTCCACACAGGAGCGCAGCCACGTTGACCAATGCGCCTGCGACGGTCGGCGGAAGCAGGATGCCGACATGGCGCTGGTCTTCCCAATGTGGCCGAAGCGTTCTGGCGAGTACGATGGACCCGATCAGGGCTTGGAGCGACGACACATGTGGGCGGGTCTGGTCCGCCATTGCGAAGCGTAGGGGATGTCGCCTCATGGCATGGATGAATTCGCGGTGCAGCGGGCGGCGATAGGATTTGCGCAGGCGCCAGGCCTCCTCTCCGAGTGTGCAGACCGCATCGCGGAGTTTGTATGCCGGCGTATCCGCTGGCAGTGGCGTGCCGAAGGATACCGTCAAAGGATAGGGAATTCGCTCAGGCCATTTGCTGAGGAAACGTCCGCGTTCAAAGCTGAAGATGCTGCCCCATAGGCGATCCAAGTGCACGGGGATGACCGGCACCTGCCGTCCCTTCACAATCCGTTCGAAGCCGCGACGGAACGGCAGCAGTGTGCCGGTGCGGGTGATTTGCCCTTCAGGGAAGATGCAGACAATCTCTCCGTCGTCGAGCGCCTGCCCCGCGCTACGCAGCGCCAGGAGAATCATGCGGGTGTCGCCTGCTGAAGTAATGGGGATGACTTTCATGGCGGTCATCAGCCATTTGAACAGGGGGTGTGTGGCATAGGCGACATCCACCACGAACCGTATGGGCCGATCGACGCTGGCCATGAGTATGAAGCCATCGACGAACGACATATGGTTCGGGACGAGCAGTGCCCCGCCGGATTGGGGAACATGCTGCTGGCCGACAATGCGGAGGCGATAGAACGTGTTCGTCATGATGACGAGCACGAGCCGCAGGAACACGTCAGGCATCAGCCAGAGAGCCCACACGGTGCCGCCTATGGTCACTCCGGCGGTGACGAGGAAAATGCTGCTGGTCGAAAAGCCGACATTGGCGAGCGAGCCGCCGGCGAGCGAGCCCAACAGAATTCCGGTGAAGACGCAGGTGTTGGAAAACGAAATGACGGCGCCGCGCCGATCGGGTGGCGATCTCCATTGGAGAATGGCGTTCAGCGGCACGAAGATGAAGGAGCAGCAGACTCCGAGGAGTCCCAATACCAGAAATGTGCCGGCCAATGGTGGGGTCAGCGCGCCGAGCAAGGACAGTGCGATGGACGCACCGACGGCCCCCAAGGGGATCAGTCCATACTCGATCCTGTTTTGAGACAGCCGCCCGACCAGCATGGCGCCGACGCCGATACCGACGGACAACAGTGTGAGCGGGAGTCCCGACATCGCATCAGAAAGATGCAGAACGGCTTTGGCATAGACGAGGATGTTTTGGGCGAAGAGGCTCGCAATCGTCCAGAAAAATATTTCGCCGGGGATGGCAAGGCGCAGCAGGCGTTCTGTCTGAATGGCAGCCCAGGCGCCGCGGATTGTCACGCCTATGCCGCCGGTCGTGCGGGCGGGCGCAACGTGAGGAACGGCAAAGGCTGCAATCAGGCCGGCGACCGACAAGGCGGCCAAGGTGAGGGGGGCCATCCAAAGCTGGTCACCGGCGCTCTGCAAGAGGAAGCCTCCGGCTGCCGTGCCGGTAAGAATGGCGGCAAATGTCCAGACCTCCAACAGGCCGTTCCCGGCAGCGAGACGTTCATGCGGGATCAACTCGGGGAGAATGCCGTATTTCGACGGGCCGAAGAGCGCGCTGTGTGCACCCATCCCGCATAAGACGATCAAGGGCAGAATGCCGCCTGCAGGGTTCAACCAAAGTGCAACGGTGCCGGCGCTCATGAGCAGCACCTCGACGACTTTGATTGCGATGATGACCGTGCGCTTGCTCAAGCGATCGGCCAAGGTGCCGCCGATCAACGACAGTAACACCAGCGGCAAGGTGAAGATGATGAAGGTGAGCGCGGTTTGCGTCTGTGCCGCAGTTTCCAGCTCAGGGCCCGGCGCCATGCCCGCGGTCGCTTGCCGGATAGCCAGCAAGGCGACCATGAGCTTCCAGGCGTTGTCGTTGAACGCGCCGAAGAATTGCGCGATGAGAAGGCCGCGAAGGGGGTGCGAAATAGGGCTGATATCTGTAGCTTTGTGTTGGAGACTGTCCACCAGGAAAGGCCTCGTATGGTCCGCAGTGTGCCAGTGTTTGGAGTCGGAGGCAAATGTTTCCTTCCCTCTCAGTCTGGCCGAGTCGCACAGCAGCTTGTCTTCACAGAGACAGCCAGAACAGCTTCATGCGAGTCTGTTCCTTGGCCCTGTCCATTCCCACCAGCCATCCGAAGAGATCCCAGGATGTTTTCTTCTCCGTCTCATGCCGGTATCGATACAGCGGAATGACCGGGTTGAATTCAAACACTGATTCTCTGGGAGAGGTCATTCGCCGGACCAGAGCCATTTTTGAACTTCCGAGGAAATGGAAATTGGAATGGTCTGCATCCGGATGCTCGTATGAGGCCAGCCACCACAACACATGTTGAGCATGAGCAGCGTACATAGTTTCTCGATAGGCTGAAGCGCTTATTTCATCACAATATTCCAGAACGCCGTTACTTGCTCCTTTGGCGTCTGCAGTTCATCGGCACTCACAGGTTGTACTTGTATAGCCTGTGAGTCTTGTATCTCAAGGACATGGTCGTCGGGTCCATAGACAAACCCCACGTCTCCCTTTCTGTGCTCGCTCCTCAGTTCATATATGCTTCCAGGCAACTCCCAAATACCATACGTTACGAGATCAAGAAGGATGTGAACTGCTGATCGTGCGTAATTCGGCTGTTTTGCCAGTTCAACGCGATATCTAGAGAGTCGCTTGCCTGCGCCCAACGGTTCAATACTAGAAGGAGTTCCGAGCTGGCGTTCAACTTCTTGCTCCGAGGTTCCGACTCCAAGGGCCTCAAGATTTGTTCCTGGCTGTCCCTTTCCTGCCAGATACACGGCGCAGCCTGTATTGGCAGCAAGGACATAGGCTGCTACTAGGGCCATTGCCCAAGTCTTGGCTGTCATGTTCCCACTCCTTTCTGCTAGAGATGTCCGCACACCATGCAGGGGAAGATGGTCTTCCATTATTTGCCTGAGCTAGCGACTGGGCCACCTGCTGCTCCTTGGACTAACTTGGGCTTGAGAAGGTCCAGCTGCTCTTTGAAATTTGCGGCCAGCATATGGAGTGCTTCCTTGAACCCATTTTCACTGTCATTTCTCAAATTCTGGCTTTGATTCATCGGTGTGGAGTAATGGTATACCCCGCTTTGACCCGTTGCTCGTAGAAGGGGTTTCTGAGTGGGTATGTGATACAGGGCCGCATCCATCATCGTGTTCGTATCGTTTTTTTCTCCGGGCGCAAAGTACCAACCGATTCCGGTCCAATACAGCAGCGAGACGAGCCCTTTATCGGTGAACTGGAGTTGGTCATAGGACACAAGACCAATGACATCTACTCCAGTCATTGCGCGAATTTGATCTAAGTTCGCAAAGCTGCCCCCGATCTTCAGATAGGTCGAAGGGATTTCTTCGATTCCTGCAAAGATTGAATACTGGCGAAGCTGCGCGGTCAATTCTCGCATCATTTCCATTTTGAACTTCTCGGTCAATGGCTCGATCTTGGGGTCCCCTCCGCTCGTAATTGTTCTTGACTCAGGCACGAAAGCAATTCCGAGTGTGATGGGACGCGGCGTATTAGCCAAAGATGTCTTAGAGATTGCCTTGGAGATTTCCGCAGGCTGCGAGTCGCCGGGATAGAGGTACGTCAGCACGTTGCTCGTCCGTTGAGTCGTGTAGTGCCCACAGCCGGACAGTGGAACAATTCCTAGTACGATGGCACCGAGTAATACAACATTCTTCACGCTGTTGCTCTTCATGATAAGCCTCCTTTTGATAACTCGAAGTCCCGCCAACATCTGCGTATGTAACCCATCCTTGAGAGCGCTCAGTTCAGGTTCACTCAGTTGAATCAGCACAGACCGTGCCGAAGACAGTGCGGCTGGGTGAATGCGTTGAAGTGCTTGGTGGGCAAGACTTTGCGTGATTGGCCGGATCAGAAGGCGATCAGGCTAGCAAGATCATCAGGCCCGGACTATGAATAGCGGTTCATAGAACCTGAACGGGAGTGCTCAAGGGGTGCGAGTCGATGCCCAAGCGATGATCGCGAACATGTGATGTAAAAACAGGATCGCTACGTTCTTGTGAAAGATAAGTTTTTCCGGGGTTCGTATTGGACGGCAGTGGCGGCGTGATCATCAGGAGAGATCATCAACCAGCAAGGGCTCTGTGTGAGCTCCGCGCGTGACACATACATGTCATGGCTGATCCACGTCGTTTGTGTTGGCGCAGGGCAGCAGAGTCAGCAAAGGAATCTAGCCCTGTAAATTCAATTTCGGCGCATACTTCCGACACCAACAGTACCAGCCGTCTTTGGTCAGCTCGTGATTGACGTTCGTGCCATCGGGTAGCAGCACATCGGCCAGGGTGCGCCCATACTTGTCCTGGCCGTGGGTCTGGAGGATGACATCTCTCTCGAAGACTAAGGCTGACGCAGCCTGCTTCGCTGGCTCACCGTAAGCCTGGCCTTTCTCAGGGCAGTCGATCCCG
>JAABQN010000144.1 GCA_011391455.1 Nitrospiraceae bacterium | reverse complement strand
AACGTAAGACGATAGATGAAAGATCTTAGATGATTGGAGGGACGATTGTACCAACGGCGCTATTCCCATGTGGTGGGTCCGGTTCCCTAGCGCCTCACGTTTCACGTTTCACGTCTAACGTCTTCTCAGGCCAGGGTCTCGGCAGACGATTGATGCCGTCGTGCGCGGCGACTTTATAACATTCCGCCAGGGTTGGGTAGTTGAAGACCGTGTCGATGAAGTAATCGACTTTTCCCTTGTAAGCCATGACGGCTTGGCCTATGTGAATGAGTTCCGTGGCCCCTTCACCGATGGCATGGACGCCCAGGAGTGCATGGGTGTGGCGATGAAACAGCAGCTTCAGCATACCGGTGTCATCGCCGATCAGCTGTCCACGGGCAATTTCCCGATAGTGGGCGATGCCGACCGCATAGGGAATCTCTTCCTTAGTCAGCTCTTCCTCATTCCGCCCCACCGTGGAGATTTCAGGAATGGCGTAGATGCCGTAGGGCAGGAGGTCTGTGTCTATGTGGTCGGGATGGTTAAAGGCATGGCAGGCGGCATGGCGTCCTTGCTGCATGGAGGTAGAGGCCAAGGCGGGAAAGCCGATCACGTCTCCGGCAGCGTAGATATGGGGGACGGCTGTTTGGAAATTCTCATTCACGATTATGCGGCCTCGTTCATCCGGCTTGATGCCGACGGCTTCGAGGTTCAGGCGCTTCGTGGCGCCGATGCGGCCGATGGCATACATGAGCGTCGTGGTAGTAATGAGTGGCCGGTGTGCCAGCGAGACTGTGACCTGCCCGTCGGACTCTTTTCGGATCGCGACGGCTTCTTCATCATGGTAGATCGTGACGCCGATATCTGTCATCTGACGCTGCAAGGCTTCGATGATCTGAGCATCGACAAATTCGAGCAAGCGTGGTCGCTTGTCGATCAGAATGACCGACACACCGATCATGGCCAAGATCGATGCGTACTCTGTGCCGATTACGCCACCGCCGACAATGACCATCGAAGTTGGAAGGTGTTTCAGCGTAACGAGGCCATCGGTGTCGATAATCGTTTGCCCGTCGAATGGAATGTCGTCCGGCCTGGTCGGCTCAGTCCCCACTGCGATGATGATTATGTGGGCACCATGTTCAGCCAACGTGCCGGCCTGTTGAATGAGGAGCTGGTGAGGATCGATGAAGCTGGCCTCTCCATAGATCAGGTCGATGCGATTACGCGCCATCTGGTCTTCCACGATCTCGATTTCGTTCTTGATGATGTGGTTGGCGCGAAAGGCGAGATCTTCGATGGTGACCGTCTTTTTCAGACGATAACCGGCTCCGTACAGGTTGCGTTGACGAAACCCCGAAAGATAGAGGACAGCTTCGCGGAGGGCTTTGCTGGGGATGGTGCCGGTGTTGGTGGAGACGCCGCCGACGGTTGCTTTGCGCTCGACGATGCCGACTTTCTTGCCGAGCTTAGCGGCCTGGACCGCGGCCTTCTGTCCGGCTGGTCCACTCCCTATGACGAGAAGATCGTATTGGGCCATCGTTTCATTCTAAGGGAAGGCTGAGGTTAAGGCTGCAACAGAATAGTTTGAGGTTTCGAGTTCGAAGTTCTAAATCCTCGAACGCAGAACCTCGAACCTCTTGGCATTAGCCTCAACCTCGACCTTAGCTTTTTTCCTTGGTCTAGCTTGCAGTGATCAATGACTTTGCCACGGCGAAGGCCTTATCCAGGTCCGGTAGCTGGGTCAGTTCAGGCGTGATCTGCAGATACCGCACAGTGTTGTTGGCATCAATCACCATAACTGTGCGAGCCAGGATGTGGGGCCCCTTGATAAAGAGTCCGTAGGCTTTCCCGAATTCAGCATCTTTGTAATCTGAGAGGAATGTGACATTGCCGATGTGGGCTTCTTTGGCAAATCGCTTTTGTGCAAAAGGCGTATCGACGCTCACGGTGACCAGTTCAACCATCTTATCGAGGCCCTTATTTTTCTCGCTCAGATAATGGGTTTGCTCTTCGCACACCGGAGTGTCGAGCGACGGGACGACACTGATGATCCGGACCTTGCCCTTGCCCTTTGTGTCGGTAATGTTGATCGGCGACAGGTCCGCCTGTGTCAGATTCGCCTCCCGCAGGGAGTCGCCGACTTTAATGCCGGTTCCCGAAAGGGCCAGGGGCTTTCTCTCGAAGAGAACCGAGCGGCCCTCACCAGCCACGGCACTGCCGTCAGCGACTGTGTAGTTCTTGTAGAGAAAATTGGCTCCACCGAAGTTGCCGGTACTTGAGCATCCGGTCAATCCGATCGTCATGCAGAGTGCCGCCCCAATAACCGTTCGATATCCTGCCTTCATATTATCTCCCCTCCTTAGTGAAGTGACGGTGTCTATACTACTATCAAGAATACGGTGGTGTGCGTATGGGTTGTTCTCAAGATACGTGCGGCTATTCTGACACAGCAGAACCGCGATGGTCCACATGTCTGGGACAAGCTCAGTTTATCTGGTTCATCTGGTTTGTTTTGTTCCTCTGGTTGGTTTGGTAATTTCATTTAACCAAACAAACAAAACAGACCAAACAAACCCAATAACGGCCTTCTCATGCTGGCGGACTGTTTCAGCATCCTGTTAGCGGCGAATAAAGGTGATGAGTTCCTGGTTGACTAAATCGGGTCGTTCCCACTGTGGGATGTGTCCTGCCTTGGGGATTCGGATGAATCGTGACCGCTTGATAGTCTGGTGGAGTTCTTCGCCTACGGCGAGGGGGAACACCCGATCTTCTTCTCCCCAAAGCACCAGCGTGGGGTGGGTGATTTCACCGATATGTGTGGCATATCCGGACTCCCATAATGGAAGGCTTCCTTTGACGGCCAATATAGGTTTGATAAGTCCGGGGCGTTGACGGTTACGATTGGACCGTTCGATGACAGCCGGCGTGATGAGTGCCGGATCATGCACGATTTCTCTGAGGACAGACTCAATCATCAGTCCGCCGAACAGCCTGTTGCCGAATGAGACGAGCCAGGATGGTGCGCTGGTTTCCAGGGCGCGTCTGACCGACGGGCTGGTGAGTTTTTCCATGACATGTGGCGGCAGCCCGTCAATCAGGACGAGCTTGTCGACCTGTGCGGGATGCGTCAGCGCCATGCCGATGGCCAAGCCGGCGCCCATGGAATTGCCGACTAACGTGGCCTGCGGGATCTTCACGGCGTCCATGAACCCGACAAAGAAGTCCAGCATCTGGTCCGGCCGGTAGTCGATCTCAGGTTTATCGGACAGCCCTGCGCCTGGTAAATCGAGCGTAAGGACACGGAAGTGCTGCGACAGTGCGTGCTGCTGATATTCCCATTGCCACATCGATCCCCCGAAGCCGTGGATCAAAATGACCGGTGGGCCTGTACCGACATCCAGATAGGCGATTTGCTGGCCATGGACGAGGACGGTATGAATGGGTATGCGCTCAATGGCGTCGAACTGTGCCGGAATCGGCGAGGGAGACGAGCAGGCGATCATGGTCTGACATAACAGGATGAAGGTGAGCAGCGCAGCAAGGGCCTGTCTGCATGCATGAACGGGGGCACGTGGGGCTTTCAGGCTACTCCAGCTGGATGACCGTTTCATCCGTCTTCACATTGTCGCCCTCGGCGACCAGGATCGCGGTAACTTTTCCGTCGATCGGCGCCGGAACTTGGCTTTCCATCTTCATGGCCTCGATAATCAGGAGGGGGGTGCCGGCCTTGACCATGACATCCATGGCTACGAGTACTTTGACGACGCGGCCCGGCATCGGGGGGGCCACGTCTCCCGGCTTGGACGGCCTGGGCCGTTTGCGTTTAGTGCCTGCGCCAGCGTCTGGAGCCTCCGGCACGCCGGCCAGGATTTCCCGGATCGGTTCCAAGGAGACCTCTTCGAGTTTATCGTTGACCCGGATGTAATAGGGTTTGCGGCCGTCAACCTTCCGTCCGGAACCGGATACCTGTACATGGTAGGTCTCGCCATGGACCGTGACGTTGAATTCGGCCGGGGCCAAATGGAGTTCAGTGGCCGCAGCCGGTCCACTGGGCAAGAAGCCCTCCAGGGGTTCCAGCGTCAGGTCTCCCTTCTCGCGCGCCTCGAAGAAGTCTCGTGCGATCGTGGGGAACAGGGTGAACGACAGCTGATCTTCTATCGTGGTGGCCGAGGCGGGTAACCCTTTTTTGGTGGCTTCGAGTTCTGGCTCCAACCGATCGGCGGGCCGCGTCTTGATCGGAGAGTCGTCCCCGATTGCGCGGGCCATGATGTCGCGATCGAGGAGGCCCGGCGCCCGCCCGTAGAGCCCGAGAAAATAGTTCTTGGTTTCCGTGGTGATGACTTTATACCGTTCGCCCGTCAGGACGTTGAGTGTGGCTTGGGTGCCAACAATTTGACTGGTCGGGGTGACCAGCGGGGGATAGCCCATTTCCTTCCGGACACGCGGCACTTCATCCAGGACTTCTTTCATCCGATCGAGCGCATTCTGTTCAGTCAGTTGCGCAGCGAGATTCGAGAGCATGCCTCCGGGAATTTGGGAGGTGAGGATCTCGGCATCGACTCCGGTAAACTCGCTCTCGAACTGTCGATACTTCCGCCGAACGGAACGGAAATGTTCGGTGATCGGGAGGAACGAGGCGAGATCCAGCCCCGTGTCGTATGGGGTATTGCGCAACGAGGCCACCATCGTTTCCGTCGGCGGATGCGAGGTGCCACCGGCCAACGGGGAGATGGACGTATCCAGCATGTCCAGACCGCCCAGGATCGCCATCAGGGAGGTCATCGAAGCCATCCCTGAGGTGTAGTGTGAATGCAAATGGATCGGGACCTTTACCGCTGCTTTGATCCGGCGTATGAGGTGATAGGCATCGAGCGGCGTCAAGAGCCCGGCCATGTCTTTGATACAGAGTGTGTCGGTTCCCAAGTCCTCCAACTGCTTCGCCATGTTGACGAAACGCTCCACGCTGTGGACGGGACTCACGGTGTAGCTGATGGCGGCTTCGACATGTTTACCGCAGGCTTTGACTTCCCGCATGGCCCGTTCGACGTTGCGGATATCGTTCAGCGCATCGAAGATGCGAAAGACGTCGATGCCATTGGCGGCGGATCGTTCAATGAACCGTTCCAGCACATCGTCGGCATAGTGCCGATAGCCGACCAGGTTCTGCCCGCGGAGAAGCATTTGGAGCTTGGTGTTGGGCATGGCGGCGCGCAGCGCGCGAAGCCGTTCCCATGGATCCTCTTTGAGGAATCGCAGGCAGGTATCGAACGTGGCGCCGCCCCAGACTTCGAGTGACCAATAGCCGACGGCATCGAGCTTTTGGGCGATGGGCAGCATGTCCTCTGTCCGCATGCGCGTGGCCAAGAGCGACTGATGGCCGTCGCGCAAGGCGACATCGGTGATCAGGATCGGCTTGCCTGCCGCCGGCTTGATTTCCAGTGCCGGATTTTTCTTGCCAGGTTTTTTCTTTGGTTTCGCAGTCATGGGTTTTCGTTA
>JAABQN010000143.1 GCA_011391455.1 Nitrospiraceae bacterium | reverse complement strand
CAAGCGCCTCTAACAGAGGCTTATAATGTGCCTCCTGGCGCCGCAAAAGTTGAGCTGCGGTACAGGGCCCAGAAATATCCTGAATCTGAATATGGGCTAGACGTCTACGAACAGCTTCCGTGAGTTTTGGTCGAAACTCTTCGAGGCGTAAGAGCTCAGATTCTATTGCCTGCTGTTTTATCTTAAATTTTTCATAGACTTCATCGCAAATCAATCCTACCATCCGTCCAGTTTCAGTTAATCGAAGGTCAGCATTTCCATGACGCAATAGTAGGCGGTATTCTGCCCGTGATGTAAACATGCGATAGGGCTCACGTGCGTCTTTTGTAATAAGATCATCAATTAAAACACCGATATAAGCTTGCGATCGGTCGAGCAGTAATGGGGGCTCGGCTCGAAGTTTAAGGACTGCATTAATCCCAGCCATGAGGCCCTGCGCCGCTGCTTCCTCATATCCGGAAGTCCCATTGATTTGCCCCGCGTGGTAGAGACCATTTAACAGCTTAGTCTCCAGGGTCTGGTGCAGTTGCCGTGGTGGAAAGTAGTCGTATTCAACCGCATAGCCAGGCTTGAGCATGGTGGCTTGCTCTAACCCGGGAATCGTTTTCAGAATTCCGGCCTGGACATCAACCGGCAAACTAGTGGAAATTCCGTTGGGATAAAACTCACGGCTATCCAACCCTTCAGGCTCAATAAAGACCTGGTGGCGTTCTTTGTCGGCAAAACGCACGACTTTGTCTTCAATCGATGGGCAATACCGAGGCCCTACCGACTCAATAATGCCGCTGTAGAGCGGTGACCGGTCAAGATTGCGCTGGATCAGTTCGTGCGTTGCACGGTTGGTATGAGTCAAATGACAAGGGAGCTGACGGTTGGCAATCCGGTCGGTGCGATACGAAAACGGCACCGGCGGATCATCGCCCGGCTGAGGCGCCATTACGGAAAAATCGATAGTGGCTCCGTCCAAGCGAGGAGGCGTACCGGTTTTGAGCCGGCCCACTTCGAATCCCAGGTCGCGCATACAATCGGACAGATGTTCGGCTGACGCCTCTCCGGCTCGTCCCGCAGGAAAATGATTCAGACCGACATGGATAAGTCCCTTAAGAAATGTTCCTGATGTCAGAATAACAGCTTTTGCCTGTATGTGATCGCCGCGGTCTGTCACCACACCTGTAATCGCGCCGGCATGCGTCAGCAAGCGATCGACCGTCCCTTCACCGATCGTCAGCCCTGCTTGTAGGCCCAACGTTCGTTGCATGGCGTCTCGGTACAGCTTCTTGTCGCATTGGACGCGGAGGGCCCGCACCGCCGGACCTTTGCTCGTGTTGATGAAGCGGAACTGGATGCCGGCTTGATCGGTGTTCCGCGCCATTTCTCCGCCCAGCGCATCGATTTCCTTTACCAGATGTCCTTTGGCGATTCCCCCGATTGCCGGGTTGCACGACATCTGTGCGATTCGGTCACGATCCATCGTGAGCAGTAAGGTGTGGGCACCCATGCGCGCCGCAGCCAAGGCGGCTTCGCAGCCGGCATGACCCCCGCCCACCACAATGACGTCAACAGACTGTCCCATGTTCAACCTTGTCCTACTTCCCGATACAGAACTCTGAAAAGATTCGGCCGAGAATCTCGTCTGTCGTAATAGCGCCCGTAATTTCTCCGAGTGCGTCGGCAGCGGCGCGCACATCGATCGAGACAAACTCTCCGGCCATCCCGCACTGCACGGATTCGAGAGCCTGGCCCAGGGATTCACCTGCCCGGCGCAACGCATCACGATGCCGTACGTTCGTCACCGTGACGCCCTCCGCTGCCTCAAAGCCCTCGGACACAAGCTGAGCGCGAAGAGCCGACTTCACCGTCTCAATCCCCAAGCCTGTTTTAGCCGAAACAACAAATACCGGGTGGCTCTCAAGCGCGGCATCAGTTTCCACTGTCACGGCAAGATCCGCCTTGTTCAGGATCACTATATGCTTACGACCCCTGGCTGCGCTCAAGAGCGCCCGATCATCGTTTGTGAGGAGCATGCTGCCATCCACGACCACTAATAGGAGGTCCGCCTCATTCTGTGCAGCACGCGTCCGTTTAATCCCTTCCTGCTCGACAATATCGTCCGTTTCACGCACTCCTGCCGTATCAACCAAACGAATCATCACCCCGTCTAGATCGATAGATTCCTCAATCGCATCCCTCGTCGTCCCGGGAATGGCCGTCACAATCGCCCGTTCTTCCCTCAGCAGACGGTTCAATAGGCTGGATTTGCCGACATTCGGTCGGCCAAGGATGACGACTCGCGCGCCTTCCCGCAAGATCCGGCCCTCCTGCGCCGTGGTTTCCATCCTCTGAACCACCGAACAGGCCTCGCCCACGATGCGCACCAGTTCATCGCGTTGCAGAAAGGAAATATCTTCGCCCACAAAATCAATCCCCGCTTCCACATGGGCCAATACCGTCAGAAGAGAGGTCCGAGCCTGTTCCACCTCGCGAGCGAGATCACCCCGTAGTTGGCGTTGAGCGATATTCAATCCGGCGGATGATGTGGCCCTGATCGTATCGAGTACCGCTTCCGCCTGGGAAAGATCTAAGCGCCCGTTGAGAAAGGCCCGCTTCGTAAACTCTCCTGGCTCCGCCATCCGTGCGCCCGACTCAATGCATACCGTGCAAACCATCCCCAGCACCAATGCTCCGCCATGAGATTGAATCTCCACCACGTCCTCTGCCGTATACGATCGAGGCCCTTTCATATAGACCACGAGCGCTTCATCGAGTAGGCCCGATACAGGCAGGCGTTTGTGAAGGATGAGCGTCCCTTTCTGATTCTGCGAAGGGGGGATTATAAGATCGGCAAGATGCAGTGTATGGGAGGGAACCGATGAGAGGGGATCACCAGACCGAAGCCGAACTACTTGGGAGGCGACAGCAAGCGCATGAGGACCACTCAGACGAACGATCCCAATACCGCCCTCGCCTGCGGGGGTGGCAATGGCACAAATCGTGTCTCCGAGTCCTCCAAGCATGACGTCTCTTTCACTCTCAGGATGCTGAAAAAGTTCGCCAGCCTGTCTTGTTCATGTGGTTTATCTGGTCTATCTGGTTCAACCAAACAAACGAGACAGACCAGATAAACCAGATAGACCAACCAAGGAGACGCCTATGCGTTCGGGCTGCTGCTCTGCTCAGCCCCTGCTGAGGCCAGGGCCTTGTCGTTCAACAGAAAACGATCCGTGATCAATTGCTGAGAGATGGTTAGGACATTGTTCGTCACCCAATACAACACAAGGCCTGCAGGGAAATTCACGAACAGGAATGTCAGACCAATCGGGAGCACCAACATGATCTTCGCCTGTGTCGGATCCATCGTGGTGGGCGTAATTTTCTGTTGGATAAACATCGTCGCCCCCATAAGGATCGGCAACACATAAAAGGGATCCTGCAGCGATAAATCTGTCACCCAGAGCATGAAAGGGGCTTGGCGTAAATCGATCGATGTATAGAGGACGTTGAACAGGGCTATGAAGACCGGCATCTGCAAGAACATCGGGAGAAAGCCACCCAGCGGATTCACTTTCTGCTCCCGATAGAGCTTCATCAACTCTTTATTGAGACGGTCTCGATCACCCTTGTATTTCTCCTGGACCTCTTTGATCTTCGGTTGAATCACCCGCATCATTCTCATCGACTTATAGCTCTTGTATTGCAACGGCACGAAGAGGATCTTGATGGCACAGGTTAGCAGGATGATGCTGATCCCATAGTTGGGGATATAGTCATGGATAAACCGCAATATATAAAAGATCGGCTTCGCGATCGCTTTCACAAAAGACCAACTGCCGAAGATGAAGAATCCGAAATCGATCATATCTTCCAAGCCCGCGTTCATCGAGCGAAGCGTGTCGTACTCCTTTGGGCCTGCATAAAGCTGAAGAGCGACGGGGGCGCCCCCCGGTGCGGGCATCTGTACCCCGGTCGACACAATCTGTTCGCCCTCTGTCTTGACCAGCACGGACGTGCCCTGTTTCGGCAAAAACACGGAGAGAAAATATTTGTCATGCATGGCGGCCCACTGAACCGTCCCCTTCCGCTCAAGCTCCTTTTCCGGTGTCTTATTCTCAATTACCTCGTCCACCTGGGAAGCTGATCCGATCACACCGATAAACCCAGTACCCCATTCCACAATTCCGAAGTTCGTCCCCAACACGACATCATAGGGGTCGGGCACTCCTTCCAAGGCCACTGATACATCCACCACATAACTATCGTGATGAAAGGTCAGCTTTTTCTCCACACCGATATGGGTGATTGGATCGTGGAACTGCATCGTGACATGGCCGACAGGATGGGAAGCATCGAGGCTGGTAAAATCCTTTTCAATAGTATAGAGGCCATCACGAATTGTTCTGTCGGCGTCGGCGTTTGTGACGGTAAGCGAGAGTGGACCCTTGAATTTCCCCCCATGATAAACGAGCTGCACCGGCTTTTTTTCCGGGGGCGACGTGTGGTACCGCTTCAGCTCCCATGTTCGAATCACCCCACCACGATTCGACAGTCCGACCCGAACCAGGTCGGTTTCAATCGTCACCGTCTGTTCCAATATTGTCGGTGAAGTATCCGAAGAGGAAGTGCCTGATTTTTGACCGGATTTGGATGATAGGCTCGAACCGGTCGAACCGCTGTCCTTGCCTATCCCGGGGGCGGGTGCCGGCTCTAGTTCCGTGGAGGAGCCAGGGCCAGCGGCATCCTCAGTAGGGGGCTGAGGATGATTCTGGTCAGGAGCCCATCCCATCTGTCTAATAAACAGATCGAATCCCAGGATGATCGCTAACGATAGAACCAGAAAGACGACAACGCGTTTGTCCATAATAAACCGCTACTCCGATATGACTAATTGCAATCCTAGTACGTCTGGCGAACGCTAGTGTAGTGCGTCAGAAATGGCCTTACACACCGTTCGTGCTGAGCCTGTCGAAGCATGAACGGAAGCCATCAGAACCATGAGCCCTTCGACAAGTTCAAAGCGAACGGGATATGCCAAGAAGTGTAAGACGCACTACGCTAATCCTCATGAATACGCAGCAACTGTTGACGCTGAAGCGCCGACAGCCACACCCCTTTCAAAACGGCAAAGGGCTGCACAATTGAATCCCGCTTGGGGAAGACCACAAGGTCCAGCCCAGGGAGCAATTGACCACGCAGTTGCCGTGTCAGTTCCCGAAACAGGCGCTTTACCCTATTCCGGCTGACGGCTATACCGAACCGTTTCCCCACCACAATACCGACCCGGCTGCCAATCCCGTCAGTCCGGCAAACTATCATATTAAACAGGGCGGTCGAGATACGGCTTCCGTGCTCCTTGGCATACTCAATGTCGCGGCTGCGTTTCAAGAACAGATCTTTATCGCCCCCACCATGTGACATCGCCATCACCATAGAAAATGGCTAGTTTGCACAGGGCTTCCCCTTCGAGGCCAGCGATCTGGACTCGGTCATGACCACATGCTGT
>JAABQN010000142.1 GCA_011391455.1 Nitrospiraceae bacterium | reverse complement strand
GTCAGGAGGCTTTGCCAAGGAGCTGTTCCTCGATGAGTTCACACAGAATGTGGCCGAGCGTGATGTGGCTTTCTTGAATACGAGCTGTGACCGTCGAGGGTACGACAAACGGATAGTCCACCAGACTGACCAGCTTCCCGCCGGTCCCTCCGGTCCAGCCGATGGTGGTGAGGCCACAAGCCCGCGCCGCCTCTGCACCCCTCAGTACATTGGGGGAATTGCCGCTGGTGCTGATGGCGATAGCGACGTCGCCTTTCTGGCCATGGGCGCGGATCTGGCGGGCAAAGAGTTCTTCGAAGCCGTAGTCGTTGGCGATGCAGGTAATGGCGGCGATATCGGTGGCGAGGGCGATGGCCGGGAGCGGATCCCGCTCCCGTTTATAGCGGCCGACGAACTCGGCGGCGATGTGGGCCGCATCTGTGGCGCTGCCGCCGTTGCCGAAGAGCAACACTTTGTGTCCATCACGAAAGGCCGTGGCCATCAGCTTCACGACCTGCACGATGCGATCGGCATGTTCGCGCGCGAACTGTTGCTTGACGGTTGCGCTCTCGGCAAACGTACTGAGTACACGTTCTTTCATGGAAAGCGATTCTAGGCAACCCTCCGCCATCTGTCAAACGTGGTTCGTAGGGCTAAGGCTTTTTTATTGTGGCGAGGGGGCCTGTCTGTCGAATAGCGCTCATTGCCAGGGCAATCATGGAGCCGACATCGGAGACCGTCGCTGGCAGGATGAGGGTATTGGTCGTTTTCGCCAATTCGCCAAACTTGGTGATGTACTGTTCCGCTACGCGCAGCTGGACGGCTTCCTGACCTCCCGGAACCTGGATCGTTTCCGCGACCTTGCGCAGACCCTCTGCGGTGGCTTGGGCAATGGCGAGGATGGCTGCAGCTGCTCCCTCAGCTTCGTTGATCTGTTGTTGTTTCTTCGCCTCCGAGGCTTTGATCACTTGCTGTTTTTCTCCTTCGGCTTGGTTGATCGCCGCGTCGCGCTCGCCCTCTGACGTGAGAATCACCGCCCGCTTTTCCCGCTCCGCCCGCATCTGCTTCTCCATCGCATCCAAGACGCCCTTCGGCGGGGTGATGTTCTTGATTTCGTACCGGAGGACTTTCACGCCCCAGGCCTCTGAAGCCTTGTCGAGTTCGTTCACCACCTGAATGTTGATGTTGGTCCGTTCCTCGAACGTCCGATCCAGTTCGATCTTGCCGATCTCGCTTCGCAGCGTGGTCTGTCCCAGTTGGATCAGGGCGAAATGAAAATCACTGATGCCGTACGAGGCGCGCTGAGGGTTCAAGACCTTGAGGTATAAGATGCCGTCTACTGATACCTGCACGTTATCGCGCGTGATGCAGACCTGTTCCGGAATGTCGATGGCCGCTTCCTTGAGCGAATGTCTATAGCGAATACGGTCGATGAAAGGGAGGAGAATATGAAACCCTGCATCCAGCGTGGCGGCATATTTCCCGAGCCGTTCGACCACATAGGCACTTTGCTGCGGCACGACCACGGCGGTTTTGGCGATGATAATCAGCACCAGCGCAGCCAAGACCAGCAGTACGAACAGTCCTTCGCTCATCGTTGCCTCCTTCGTTCTCGCTCCAAGCTGCTCCCGCTCATTCCGCCGATATCCAGATGGTGAGTCCTTCGACCCGCTCAACCTTGCACCGTTGGCCCTTCATCAAGGGGGTTTGCCCGGCATTGTGCGCGGTCCAGGTGGTGCCGCGCAGTTCCGCCTTGCCGGTCCCGCTCACCGCCATGTCTTCGCGTGGGATCGCGCTTTCACCGGCGAGCGTATCCACGGACGGCAGATCCTTATCCCGTTTTTTCAGTGAGGCCAAGAGCGGGCCGCGGAAGACCAGCAGCGACAGAATCGCGAGTCCTGAAAACATCAGCCACTGGAGCCATTCCGCTTGAGCGATCTCCAGTCCAGCCAGACTGCCGACGATCAGGGCTGCCAGTCCAAAGAACAGAATGTAGAAGCCTCCGGGGGTGACCATCTCGATGCCAAGCAGCACGAGACCGAGAAGCATCCAATACCACCAGACCATCGGGAGCCTCATTCAATGTTCAAAAGAGCTGCGGGGAATGGGAGATCGTCATGAAAGTCTAAGCGTGTTTCCTGAGACCGTCAAGCCGGAAGGCTTTTACGCCGCCCTATGTTATAGTCCGCGCGGAATGGCGCAAGACCAACCAGTCAAAGCCTTAGTCATCGCGCTCACCGGCCATGCGGCGGCGGCGGCGGTTTATTCGATCAATCGTTTGCAGCCGGACTCGCTTTGTTTCGTGTTGCCGGAAGGGGCGAAAGCCCTCGTTGAATCTGAGGTCCAGCCGAAGATCGAGCATCTGCCTAGACGGTGGGATTGGGTAATCATCGCGGAGCCCGGCGAAATTGTCGGCTGTTACCAGACGCTCGCCCGGACGCTCCCAGAGATGTTGCGGACCTGGGAGGTGCAGCCAGGCGAACTCGTCGTCGATGTGACTGATGCCACTCCAGCCATGGCCGGCGCACTAACGCTGGTCACCATGCCGATGAGTTCGCGAGTCGTATCGCTCGTGCCGGCGCGAGAGGGGCAGGAAAATGACAGGGTCGATATTGCCGGGCAACCGTTCATATGGACGCAGGGGAATCCCTGGGATGAAGCGGCTTCTAGCTCACGCCGCGAGGGCTGTGAACTATTCAATCGAAGATTGTTTGCCGCAGCGGCAAAACTGTTCCGCGAGGTTGAAGTGCGGGTGAGCGGCGGGCAGAAGCCCCTCTACCGGGCCTTTGGTGACCTGGCCGATGGCTACGATCTGTGGGAGCGATTTCACTATCGTCAAGCCTGGGAAAAACTCAAGACTGCCGTGAAGGCTTTCGAGATGGCATCCTTGTGGGGTGGACCACCGGGACTCACGTCGCTGTTACCAGCCGTCAAAGCGAACGCGGGGTTCTTGGAAAAGCTCGTCCTCGATCCAGCGCCCGTGAAAGACATGCAGGCCCACGATCTCCTGGCCCATGCCGGACGGCGACTGCATGGCCTGCACGATTCGGAAGCAGCCATGGTCGCGCTTGTTCGCGCGCTCGAAGCTTTTGCCCAGAGGCAACTGTTCAAGCAGTACCAGATCAAAACTTGGGACGTACTGCCGGAGCAATTGCCGCAGGCGCTACGAGAAACCTGTCAAACGTGCTACCTGGAAGATCTTGACGGCAAGTACAAATTGCCCTTGCAGGCGCAGTTTCGAGTATTGGCTGGTTTGGGTGACCAGATGGGTCAGGCCTTTCTGCGCGAGTGGCCAACGATGAAACCGCTCCTCGACGCAGCCAACCATGCAGTCCTCGGCCACGGCTTCGAGCCGGTCAAAGCCGAACGGGTTCAGCAGCTATACGACGTGGTCGTCAAACTATCGGGTGTCAGCGAGACATCGTTGCCGAAGTTTCCGATCTTAAATCTCTAAGAGCTTATGGCGTATAGCGTATGGCTGAGACGAAGAGGAAGAAGATGAGAGCCGATGAAAAATTCTTGATGGCCTGTAGCATGGACAAGAAAAAGGCAGAGAATGGCGTTTCGGTTTGAAACGCTCGAAATTTGGCAGATGGCCAAGGGGTACGCGGCGAGAGTCTATGCCATTACCGCTAAGTTCCCGAGGCATGAAGACTATGGATTGAAGTCCCAGCTGAATCGGGCAGTGAACTCGATCGCACTTAATATCGCGGAGGGTACGGCCAAGAATAGTAACAAAGCGTTCGACTATCACCTGGAGATTGCATTGGGATCGACATTTGAAGTGGTTGCCGGGGCATTCCTTGCCAAGGATCGAGCCTACATCACAGAGGTTGAGCACAGTGCCTTATTATGAGGATGGCCAGCGACTTGCAAAAAGCATCAATGCATTCAGAAATACGCTGTTGATATCATGAAGCCCGACTTATGTCTTGGCTCGAACTCATGTCCCTGCCATTAGCCATACGCTATACGCCATAAGCTCTTATTCACGGCGATCACTTTTTGTTACAGGCAACTTCCCACACAGCTTGACCTATACTGCCTGGAATGATCGGTGTCCACTTACCTACCTGTGAGTTGGTAGACACCATCGTTCCACTTCCCATATTGCCCGAGAATTCTTTGCGCGCAACCACCCGACTGCGCCCCTCTGCACAGTCGAATTCCCATTGTTCCTTGGCAGTCAAAAACCTGATGCTCCCTAGGGTTTGTACAGTCTTGTAGTCATAGAATTGCCACATCTTCACCAGATTACTGTTGCGGCGTATGGTGTTTGGATCCACGTACACAGTCTTTCCTGCTTCGTCGCTGTCACTCACCATTATCCACTCTGCATAGGCTGATCCATTACCCAGTACGAGGAGGGTAAGTGCGATGAGAAAAAGTCGTATCATTGAGCATGTCTCCGCAAGAGATTGTCAGGAGTGCGGTAGGTGTTCTTAATGAGGATGTGCATGAGGGGGCAGTATGGCGTGGCCCCTCAGAGACCGTCAAGGCTCAGGGAGAGACGATCACCACTTCACAGTTGTTTCCCCAACGATGATGTATTACCGTTGGGTTGAGTTAGGTTAGGAAGATGACAAGCGGAATGAAGAGTTATCGCTCGCGATAGGGTGTAACGATCTGAGCATAACCATCTGACATTACTATGGAAATTAAAATCTACTACGAAGATACCGACTGCGGCGGGGTAGTGTACTATGGGAATTATCTCAAGTATTTCGAGCGGGCGCGGACTGAGTATTTCGAAGAGCGCGGGCTGTCGGTGGCCGGGCTCATGGAAGAAGGCACGGTGTTCGTTGTGGTGCATGCGGAAGTGGATTATCGATCTCCAGCCCGCTATGGGGACTGGCTGGTCGTTGAGACGGTCGTCTCCGGCATGACGCCAGCTTCCCTCACCTTTTCGCATGTGATCAGAGAGCGGAAGAGCCGGCGAGTGGTCGTCGAAGGATCTGCCAGGCTAGCGGCAACGGATAGAAACGGGAAAGTGAAGCGCCTCGACAAGGCGATGGTCGCCGTACTAAGATGATGGTGTTCAATAAGGAGTTATGAAATGGAAATGGCAGGGCTTTGGAGCTGGGTCATTATGGCCGGCTGGACGATCGGATTAGGCTTCCTTGCCTGGTGGTTTTTCATGCCAAACCCCATGGATAGAGACAAGAAGCCCAAGAAGAAGGCGTAATCCAACTGTAAGTACTCTCCTCCAGAATCATCTTCACCACAGCAAGAATCAATTAACGTGCGGGGTCATTGGTCGCCAGCGCGCGCGGCGCTGTGCGATAGACATTTCGCCAGGCCATTGAGCTGACTGGGCTAACCCTCTGGTTGGGCATTTTCATCGTGCAGGCGCTGGTTGAGCGCGAGGCCCAGCTCCTGGCACTTATTCATGAGGCCTTCATAGGTCTTGAGGTTGGCGTTGTACTCAGCCATCGGATACTTGCTGAGGTCGCCGTGGCTCTTCTCATGAAACCGCTTGCAGATCTCCCGGAGAGCTTGGATCGCTTCGAGCAACGCCGCCATGTACCGGTAACTCTCCGAAGAGCCTGACTCCGCCTCCAATCTCGATGAAATAGGAGCCAGT
>JAABQN010000141.1 GCA_011391455.1 Nitrospiraceae bacterium | reverse complement strand
GGTGCTGACGGACAAGGACAATCCGAAATCCTCGAACGTCCATGTGGACATCATCCCGACGCCGATTCCTTCGCCGGACGGCTGTACCTACATGACGCCGGAGGTATTGGCGGAAGGGAATCCCCTCGGGAACGGCGTGACGGTCTCGGCCGCGCCGGTCATTGCCTCGGCGCCAATCCTGGCCGCGACGGTGGGAGCAGTGTACAGCTACGATGTGAATGCCACGGATGCGAACGGCGATACGCTGACGTACAGCCTGGATACCGCGCCGGTTGGGATGGGCATCAACGCGGCGACGGGGCAGATCGCCTGGACGCCGACGTCGGGACAGGTGGGCGCCAATCAGGTGACGGTGCGGGTGGCGGATCCGAAATCCCTCTTCGCGACCCAGTCCTTCACCATTACGGTGGCGCTGACCGCCGCAGCACCGGTCATCACCTCGACGCCGATCCTGACGGCGAGGGTGGGCCAGGCCTACCGCTACGACGTGAATGCCACGGATGCCAACGGCGAAACCCTGACCTATCGGTTGGTGGCGCCGATCCCGGCCGGCATGACGATCAACTCGTCCACCGGTCTGATCAGGTGGACACCGACGGTGCGGGGAACGTTTGGCGTGACCGTGCGGGCGACAGATCCTGGCGGCCTGTTTGCCACCCAGTCCTTCTCCGTGACGGTGCGCAGAGGGTAAGGAGGAAGCGGGAGGGGATAGTCATCGCGCGAGACTCGCGGGACTAGTGCAGGGACAGGCTCCGCCGTCTTCGGCGGTGCCTGTCCCTGCGACCTTCAGCCTTTGCACCGTCACCTATCTCGTGGCATATCGGGACATCGAGTGCGGAGACATTGCCCCATAATGCTACAAGTATAGATTCGTGATTTCTCGATCCTCTGCTGCAGATTGCACAACTCCTCTGTTCCTCACATGTTTGCGTGATCGCTTCTGAAAAGCATTCATGGCATTTCCCTTGCTGTCTCATTCTTTAAGCGAACCATGCACATTTCTATCTATGCCGAGCGAGGGAGGTTGCCATGCCGGTACTGAAACGACTCCAGAGTTATCTCGACGCCAACAAGATTCCCTATGAAGTGGTCAACCACCCAAAAGCCTATACCGCCCACGACGTGGCGCATACGCTTGATGTGCCAGGCAAACTTGTCGCCAAAGTCGTCGTGGTCAAGGCCGATCGCTACTTTGTGATGACTGTGCTCCCCTCAACCTGGCGGGTGGATTTGAAACGATTGCGGGATGTGCTGGAAGCCCGCGACATCCGATTAGCAACGGAAGCCGAGTGCTCGAATCTGTTTCCCGATTGCCAAGTGGGGACGATGCCGCCCTTCGGTAATCTCTATGGCGTGGAAGTGTACGTCGATCAGCTCCTGACCGAAGACGAGTCCATCGTGTTTGAAGCAGGAACCTATGTCGGCGCGATCAAGCTACGGTATAAAGACTTTGCCGATCTCGTTCGCCCGAAGGTCGCCGCGTTTCATCACGAGCCGTCGAAGATTGAGGGCTAGGCTGGTTTGTCTGGTTAATCTGGTTTGTCTGGTCTGTCTGGTTTCTTGGTTGAACGAAATGAACCAGATAGACCAAATGAACAAGACAGACTGACGGATGTTCAGCAGCCTGCTAGAAGAGAGGATGATGGGGAGCGCTTGATGGTGAAGCTGAAGGAGATGCTCCTCCCACATTGCCGAGGAACCGCCAGGCACCTGCCTCTTTGACGAGGTGATGCACCTCGCGCGCCCAGCTATCGATGGTGATAGGCTTTCCCGTCTGTTGCTCCGTCCCGTGGAGCCCTCCAGTGCAGGTCACAAAGGCTTTTCTGACTCCGTCGGCCTGGACCAGTTTCAGCTCGGTAAAGACATGGGATGAACTGATATCCCTGTAATGCAGGAGGACTTCTTCCCATACTCGCCGCACATCCGATCTTTTTAAGCCGTGGTAGTTATAGGCCGTAGCGTAGAACGTCATAAGCGCATCCAGATCGGCCTTCTTGACCGCCGTTTCGGCCTCATTGAACGCAGCCACTAGCTCCTTAGTGACCAGCTGATCAGCATCCGCACCCACCCCCGGTGCAAATTCCACGGCGGCGGCGACGGGAGTCGGCGGTCGGCATTGGGTCAGGATCAGGGTACCAGCCAGAACCAGGATGATCTTGAGCGCAATTCGTTTCTTCATGATTGTCACGTGACGCAATGCTGATGCCATCGCTGTAAGAATGGGAAGCTCTCGATAATTCAAGACGGCAACTCTCTTCGTCTATTTTCTACTGAGACTAGAGTCGACAGGATGACGCCTAACTCCCCACGTAGACACTGCTCTCTGCTGCAAAACGCCACGCTTCATAGCGCTCTGTGGCCCAAGATCAACAAGGAACTACGGGCACACCTGATGCAGTACAGGTGAAGTGAATTGGTGTGTGACAATGCCTAGTCCCCTACTCGACATTCACAATCTCACCTTCGAGGCGGATCGCCATGCGATTCTCGACCGGCTCGATCTGGCGATCGACTCGCAGGAGATCCACGCCCTCCTCGGCGCGAACGGCTCCGGCAAGACAACTCTCGCTTATGTCCTCATGGGCTGCGAGAGCTATGCGCCTGGTGCGGGAACCGTTCTATTCGATGGCACAGACCTTCTTCCCATGAAAATGCATGAACGGGCCAGGTTGGGCCTGACCCTCGCATGGCAGGAGCCCGCACGGTTCGAAGGCGTCACAGTTCGCGAGTACCTGACACTGGGCAAACCGGACTGCGATCCTGAACCGGCGCTGAGACAAGTCGGCCTTGCTCCGGATCGCTATCTGAGTCGGCGAGTGGATAAGGCCTTGAGCGGAGGGGAACGCCATCGAATCGAATTGGCCTCCGTCTTGTCCATGAAGCCGAAGCTGGCCATCCTCGATGAGCCGTCGGCTGGGATCGACATGCTCTCGATCAATCACATTATCGACATCATCCGCGCCCTGAAAGCAGCCGGCGGATCGGTCCTCTTGATCACGCACCAGGAAGAGGTCGCGCTCATCGCCGACCGGGCCTCGCAGCTTTGCGCCGGGCGCATCATTTTCTCCGGCAGTCCGCACGAAGCCGTCGATCATTTCCGCGGGCGGACCTGCGTCCGTTGTGATGGACAGTTGTGTGACTATGTCCGACCTTGATTAGCTGAGACGGACCTTGCCGATGGTCGGAGCTGAACCGGCCATCCTCGACGATACGAGCATTGCGCATATCGTGGCGCACGGACATCGCATCCTCAGCCATCGGACCGTTCCCGGACTCCGTGTGGACATGGAGGAAACACCGGACGCCCTCGTGGGGAAACTGATTGTCGAAGCGGGCGCGCAGATCGCCCAGCCGATCCACATGTGTTTCGGCCTGGCTCACCCCACCGGAAAACAGCAAATCAAGATCGACGTGCAGATACTGGAAGGGGCGCAGGCGCGGGTGTTGTCCCACTGTCTCTTCCCCTTCGCGCAAGCGGCAGAACATCGCATGCAGGCAATGATGGATATTGGACCAGGCGCATCACTGACCTACACAGAAGGCCATTACCACGGCCCCCATGGAGGCATGCAGGTTCTGCCCCACGCGACGATCAAGATCGGCAAAGGCGCCCGCTACTTTTCAGACTTCTCCTTACTCTCCGGCTCAGTGGGCAGGCTCGACATCGACTACCTCGTGGAAGTGGAAGATGAGGGCATCGCCGAACTCAGCGCGAAGATCTTCGCGCACAAGACCGACCACATCACGCTCAAAGAAGCGGTGATGCTCCGAGGGGAACGGTCACGCGGTCTCATCAAGACGCGTGTCGTGCTGGAGGGCCAGGCGCAAGCCGACATCACCGGCATCACAGAAGCCTATGCCAAAGGCGCTCGAGGACATGTCGATTGCATGGAGATCGTGCAGGGCCAGGCAAGGGCCAGCGCGATTCCCATTGTGAGGGTTTTTCATCCGGAAGCGAAGGTCACCCACGAAGCGGCCATCGGCAGTGTGGATAAGAAAGAACTCGAAACCTTGATAACGCGGGGCCTCAGCCCTGAGCAGGCCGTCGAACTCATCGTGAGCGGGATACTGCGGTGAGTTTGAACCACATCGAAACCTCAGAGAGAATGAAGTTGTAAGGAGGCCCGATGATCACCTCAATCGCCTTCACCGTCTATCCGGTCTCGAATATGGAACGGGCTCGCGCCTTCTATGAACATGTGCTTGGCTTGCATGTGAGCTATCACTATCAAGACGTTTGGGTGGAGTACGACATTGGCGATTCGACCTTCGCCATCACGACGGTGGAGATGGGCCATACTCCGGGAGCAAAGGGAGCGGTCGTGGCATTTGAAGTGTCAGACCTCGATGCCTTTGTTCACAAGATGAAGGAGCGGGCCGTGTCGTTCGTCACAGAAGCGTTCGACACGCCTGTCTGCCGGATGGCGGTGATCGAGGATCCGGACGGGAATCACATTACAATCCACAAGCGGCACCCATGAGAACGATGCCAACATGTTCACGCAAACGACCATGGTGAGGGAATCTTATGTATCGTCGCGTCTTGGCTTTCGACTTCGACGGCACGCTCGCCGTCAACGGGAACGTGCCTGCCGAGGTTGAAACAGCCTTGGAGCAATGCCGCGACAGCGGCCATGTGCTGTTCCTGGTCACGGGGCGTCGTTACGAGACCGTGACCTTGGGCAGCCTAGGAAATCTCTTTGCCGGCATCGTGTGGGAAAACGGCGCGGTCCTGACCCATACTGCGAGCGGAGAGACCTATCTCCCGTTCGGCCAACTTGATGTGCGATTGCTCAAGGCCATCGAAGAGGCGGGCATTCCATTCGAGCGGGGGCTCGCCATTGCCGCCACCTGGACGCCCCATGACCAGGCCCTTTGGAAAATCCTCAGCTCACACGGCGGCAGTGCCTCAATCGAATACAATAAAAGCGCCGTCATGGTACTCCCACTCGGCGCAACGAAAGGGACCGGCCTTGAACGGCTTCTTGCCTTGTGCGGACTCTCGCCTAGAAACCTCGCGGCGTTCGGTGATGCAGAAAACGATCTCTCGATGCTGACCTTGGCCGAGGTCGCGGTCGCGGTGGCTGACGCCGTTCCAGCCGTCATCGAAATATCCGATGTCCTCGCCACAGCCCCTGGCCCCCAAGGGGTACTTGAAATTCTCAAACAGTATCCGCTCGGCGGGAAATTCCTCGATATCCCGCTCAAACGCGAGCGACCGATCCTGCTTGGACAGACTGAATCCGGCACGGCCATCAACATCCCCGCTGCGCGGCTGGCGGGACATAATCTAGGGGTCTTCGGCAATTCGGCAACCGGCAAGTCGTGGATGGTGGGTTTGATCGCGGAAGGGCTCCATCATGAAGACTATCAGGTTCTCCTGATTGACCCGGAAGGGGACTTTCGCGGCCTCCACGTCCTGCCTCGGTTCGTGTCGGTCAGCGGTGACCGGGCAACCCTCCCCCCTCCGTCGGCCGTGGTGTCTCTCCTCGAGGAGGGAGCCGTGTCGTTGGTCCTTGATCTGAGTCAATATCCCATCAACTTGCGTAGCCACTATCTTGCCG
>JAABQN010000140.1 GCA_011391455.1 Nitrospiraceae bacterium | reverse complement strand
ATTTTCCCGACACCCCAAGGTGACGGCCCGGGCATCCTTCCTGAAACGATTGCAATTCAACTCCAAGCGCCGCACATCGCACACTGAAACTTGTTCATTTGGTCTGTTTGGTTTGTCTTGTTTGTTTGGTTGAACCAGATAGACCAGTCTCGCCCGTCTAACACTCAGAACTCAGAACCCAGAACTCAGAACTTCTTCGCCCAGCTAGCGGAGTTCTATGCTCACAGAAATGAGCGTGGCAGGCAAACGGGGGGGGGGCCGTGGTTATTCCCGCATCTCTGCGGCGGCGCTTTGGCATCAAGGAAGGTTCGCGTGTTCTTGCACCGACCATTCATTGATTGACAATCGTGCATATAATACGTACCATAACGTCACTCACGAAATGGAGGTCAGGCCATGAAATTCATTACTGTGCGCGACTTGCGAGGGCAACCCACTGAGGTCTGGACAAAGCTGTCTCGCGACAAAGAACTGGTGCTCACGTCAAACGGGAAACCGATCGCCATTCTTTCGGCTGTGTCGGAGGACACCCTGGAGGCCTCGCTGGTTGCCCTCAGACAGGCCAGAGCGATTGCCGCTGTTGAATCCATGCAGTCTTACTCCGTGGCGGCAGGAACCGACAAGCTGTCCATCGAGAGGATCAACGCGGAGATTGCGGCGACTCGGAAAGCTCGGCGACGGTGAAAGCCGTCGTAGACACGAATGTCCTCGTCTCAGGCCTACTGTCTCCCTTCGGACATCCCGGTGAAGCGGTCCGTATGATCGCTGCAGGGAGCTTGTCCCTCCTCTACGACGCCCGAATCATGGCAGAGTATATCCAGGTTCTGAAGCGTCCCAAGTTTTCCTTTAGCCCGGATCACATTGCGGCGCTACTGGATCATGTGAAAGCCGTAGGCTTCATTGTCGCTGCTGATCCCTTATCCGTTCGTCTGCCGGACGAGGAGGATGAAGCGTTCCTGGAAGTCGCTCTGGCCGGGCGTGCCGAATGTCTCATTACCGGCAATTTGAAACACTTTCCGTCGGCGGCACGACAGGGCATGCGGGTTCTTACGCCCGCAGAGTTTCTGGACTTCTACCGACAGCGCACACAGACAAAGAGACGTCCACGCTGAAAAGTCGCAGAGTCTGAATCCATCCTCCAACTTTCTACCCATCAACCTGAGCCTTAACCTCAACCTTCTCCATCACCGCGTCGAACTTGGCACCGGCGCGAGTCTCTCCTCCACCCCGCGCACGAACGCTTCGGTGGCCTTAGGATCTGAGCGTGGCGCTGACTGTCCTGATTGCGCCAATTCAGATGCGATCGCGTCACGCACCTGCTCTTGTTCTTGCTGAGACCTCACTTGCTTCCAGCCTTTGAGTTCGATGCATTGGTTCATCTCTGTGAAGACCTGGCTCATATACTCTGGATGCGCCGTGGGATTCTGACGGTAGGCAATCGCGGCGGGACTCTGCTCCATCTCCATGGCACAGGCCTCCCGATCCTCCAGCAGACTATGCTGACTGCCGGCATTTTCAAACATCGGCTCGCCACAGCCGGCCAGCGAGGCCACGAGAAGGATGATGCTGCTCGCTCTGCTCAGATCTAATACCCTAGGACACACAATTCCCTCGTGATTGAACCTTCATCAGCTACAGCATACGGTAAGTTCGACCGTATTGGCATGGACTGCTTCTCTTGGACTTTGCCTCCTCTCTACGGGAATGCCGGGGAAACCACAATCCCTGCAAAATTGGTATCCCCTCAATCGAGGGCACTCAGAAACTAGCCACGCGTCTATGGCACGCCTGACCGTTGCCAAGAATAATAATTGAATCACTTTGGATTCAGACTGGATCATTTCATCACGCCCAAAAGGCTCCAAAGAAAGAACTGACTCGCGCTGCCACGCGCGATTCAATGCTCTTGACAACATCATCTTGCCGGCTCATCATACAATCGTTGAACAATCATAGTGTTATGGTGTTAGCACGACTGCCCCTTCGATCATCTTATTAACGATGCTGGCTGGTCCATTCATTGCACTACATCTATTAGATTCCAACGCTATTGGAAAACAGGAGGTGCCACAATGAAACGGAAAACACTCATGAGGTGGGGTTTCATCATCGGGTTTCTCATCAGCCTGCCGCTTGCCGTGACCGCGGAGGACAATCCAACCGCATCCTCATCGCTTGCGAAGGAAGTCAAAGAGCAGAAGGCACAGGTTGCAAAGACTCTTCTCTATCAGCCGCCTCGAGGTCTCGGTGCCCCTTCAGCCGGGCGGCGGGTGGGAGGAGGGACTCGTGGGACAAACAAGTCTGTCCCGATTCTGTCCGTGCTTGCACCAGGTCATACCGGCTTAACCGTGCGTGAACAACCCGATCTCTATTGGTTTGCCTCCGACGTCGTGACGAACCCTGTAGAATTGACCCTGACACTTGAAAAAGGCGATGCCCCCCTACTGGAAAAGCCGTTGCCGGTGCCATCGAAGGCCGGAATACAGCGGGTGCGCCTCTCAGACTATGGAGTGAAACTGATTCCTGGTGAGCGCTACACCTGGTCCATCGCCCTCGTCCTCGACCCGAAGCGTCGATCCAAAGATATCATTGCTGTAGGCGCCATCGAACGAGTCGAGCGCGCCACCATGAATCCTACCTTCCTAACAGCGGCTCCCACCACCGATGCCTTGTATCGATTTGCAGCAGAGGGGCTATGGTATGACGCAGTGATGGCCATTTCAGAGATGATCGAATCAGCGCCGTCAGATATGACGTTACGAAAACAACGGGTCGACTTGTTGGATCAAGTCGACTTACCCGAGGTCGGAAGTTTTGACCTCACTGTTCAAGATGGAAAGGCCGGGTGAGGACCGCTTGGGCGAAGGAGTTCTAAGTTCTGAGTTCTGAGTGTTGAGTTTTTGGTTCTCGCTCAGCAATCAGCTCCGGACCTAACTCAAAACTTCCCCTCTGCATAACCGATGACCCTGTAAACCATTAAAGTTTGTTCCTTGCCCTTGACGCTGACCTCTCCAATTTGATCGAGCAGGAAGCGATCTCCAAGATAGCGCTTCGTGCTCTCGTCGATCAAAATCCGGCATAAGCGCCGCCCTGGCGTCTCCTGCACGATATCCCGATCCATACTTTCTAATCGCGCCGCCGTATTCACCGCATCACCGACCGTCGTATATTTGAGTCGATCCGACGTGCCCACACTCCCGGCTACAACCAGTCCGGTGTGAATTCCAATCCGCATGCCGATCGTCGCGAGACCATCCTGTTGATGTCGTAAGTTGAGCCGATGCATCTGCCCCTCCATGGCGAGAGCACAGGTCACGGCATTCACCGCATCCTGGGCGATTTCCTCCTCTGATTTCCGTGGAAGTGGCACACCGAAATTGGCTTTGATCGCATCCCCTGCGTAATCATCGATGACACCTTTATGCTTGATCACCAGCCCCGCCATGACATCCAAATAGGCATTGACCCAGTCCATCAGAGCTTCAGGAGTCATTTTTTCTGAAGCGGCTGTATAACCCTTAAAGTCGGAGAAAAAGACCGTCGCGACTAATTGTTGCGATCGAGGGCGCCCATCTTTCAGAAACTGATCACGCTGTCGCCAGACAGCTTCAGCCACTTCCCCGGACACATGCTTGGAAAACAGATGCATCAGAAGGGCGCGCTCCTTCCGCTCCCGGCTCAACACCCAAATCGTGACGACGGACCCAGAGAGAACCCACGCCAGGGACGGTGGCACGAGCGGGATCCACCATCCCTGAGCAAACGCTACGACCACCATGATGCCAAGGACGCACAGCCCGCCCGCCGAACTCAACGCAAGCCGCCATGGAGAACGCATCCACGCGCCAAGAACGGCCCCTAACAGACCCCACAGGATAGTCCACAGCCACTCCTGCGATTCACCGGGCGTGGCAATCGGGCGGCGCCCTTCTAAAGCAGCTCCGAGAAACTGGCTGATGATATGGGCATGGACAGCGACGCCTGGAATCATACGGCCTGTGTCATTCCCGGAACTGAACGGTGTATGGAACAGATCGGGAACACTCTCGGCCGTGACGCCAAACAGGACAATCTTGTTCCTAATCGCCTCCGGATGGACCTGACCGGTGAGCAGCGCGGTCAATGAGAATGAGGTGGTCTGGCTATGCCCACGGTAAAAATCCACGAGTATTTGATACCCGCCTGCGTCAGCACGGACATATCCACCGTCGTTGGGGCCAAATCGCCGGAGGGTGGTAGCTCCCAGGCGAAGCTGCTCGGGATTTTCAGGGTCAGGCTGCGCGCCAACCCCTTCCTCAGCAAGAAACAGTAACGCCAGTCGAAGCGCGAAGGCATAGGCTGTTTGCTCTCCGGCCTCCTGGAATAGTAAGCCACGACGAACAATTCCGTCTGAATCAATGAGAATATCATTGAACGCCACTTGCTCGGTCCCTGCCAGCGCCGGAGGCGGAGGAATACCGGACACCGTGCCACCACCAAGCTTTGTCACAGCAATGATCTGGGGATGTTCGACGAGGACCCTGTTCAGGTCTGCATGACCGGGATCGACAGGAATATCACGATAGATATCAACCCCGATCGCGCGCGGCTGGAATTGCGCGAGCCGCGTCAACGACTCAGCCAGAATCGCATCGGTAATCGGCCACCGTCCTTGACGTAAAATATCCTGTTCGGTGACCGTAATCAGAACAATGCGGGGATCGGCCCCCTCCGACCCACGCTGGGATTGGAGTAGCCAGTCATAAACGGTTAATTCAAGGGGCTCAAGGATTGAGGTGCTCCGAATGCCGAGGACGGAAAGTGCAACCAGCACCCCCGCAAGGATGCTCACGGCAACAATCGATTGGCCCAGCTTCAAGAGAGTGCTCACGGCGAAAGCATAGACTAGCAGGACGTTGACAAACAACCCGAGCAAGACCGAAACGCAAGGAAGAGTCTGTGGGCATCCGAGCCTGAAGCAATCGCAGGCTGTTCAGAAAGACCGTCCAGCAAGGCCGCAGCAAGCGAAGAGGCGAAGCGTACTCTCTGCAGTACGCTGAGCCTCTGAGCGCGGCGAGAACGCCGCTGGCGGACTTTATCAACAGCCTGTTACAGCCAATTATTGAGCAACAAGAACGCCGCCCAATAGGCGGGATGATTGTACTCAGGATGTTCGAGAAATTTGAGTTGTGCGCGCTGGAGCGCCATCGCCGTGGAAGCCACGGAATCGTCATGCAGTTGTTGATAAAACTCGGTGACCAGCTGGGAAGAAGCCTGGTCATCGAGGAACCACAGAGAAGCCAACGCGCTCCGTGCCCCTGCCTTGATCGCCACACCGGCCAAACCGAGCGCGGCTCGGTCATCCCCCGCAGCGGTCTCGCAGGCGCTCAGGGTAATCAGGGCCAAGGGCTCTTCTCGAAAACGCAGCATGCCCACGTACTCCGCCAGCCGGTCCATCGTCATCTTCCCGTCATAGGCAAGCAAAAAAGTCTCGTTGCTATCGCTCTGGAACTGCCCGTGAGACGCGATATGCATGACCGAGAAGGGATGCGCTTTCAGTTCTTCTTCCACCCGAGGCATCATAAATTGT
>JAABQN010000016.1 GCA_011391455.1 Nitrospiraceae bacterium | reverse complement strand
TATGCTCGGCAAGACCGAAGTCAACGCCAGGGCCTACTGTGCCCGGTTCAACTTCGCCGGCACCGATCAGCAGAAGAAGGTGAAGGACATCTCCGGCGGCGAGCGCAACCGGGTGCACTTGGCCCGTATGTTGAAAGAAGGGGCGAACCTCATCATCCTCGATGAACCGACCAACGATCTCGACATCAACACCTTGCGTGCCCTGGAAGAAGGATTGGAACGTTTCGCCGGCTGCGCCGTCATCAGCAGTCACGACCGCTGGTTTCTGGACCGGATCGCGACTCACATCATGGCGTTTGAAGGCGATAGCAAGGTGGTCTGGTTCGAAGGTAACTACAGCGAGTACGACGCAGATCGGAAGAAGCGGCTCGGCAAGGAAGCCGATCAGCCGCACCGGATCAGATATCGGAAACTGACGCGCTAGCAGGATGTTGAAAAAAGAGGGGATGGGGTAGCTGGGACGATCCCCTTGCTCGCGGAACACGCACGATAGGAATGTGCTCGTTCGACGCGCGCAGTTGGGATCATCCCACCCACCCCACTGCCGGTGACGTGCCGACCAGTAAACTGCTGGGTGCCTACAGAGGTTTCAGCAGCCTGTTAGCGAGTCATTCACTATGACATCTCGCGCGATCGTTACCGGGGCGGCGGGATTGATCGGGCAGTACCTCGTGAAGACCGCCTCGAGATGGGCTCCCGATTGGGATGTGCAGGGGCTGATCCATACGGAGCTTGAACTTACCGAGACATCAAAGGTAGAAGCGCGGATTCATGCGCTGAAGCCAGACCTCCTCATCCATTGTGCTGCGCTCAGCCGAACCAAAGCCTGCGAGCAAAATCCAGGTGAGGCTCGCCGCATCAATGTGGAGGTCACTGAACACCTTGCGCAACTGTCTCAGGACGTTCCTTTCATCTTTCTGTCCAGCGGGGAAGTCTTCGATGGGAGGACCGGCTGGTATGGCGAGACGGATGAGCCGAACCCGATCAACGTGTATGGCAAGACCAAGCTGGAAGCCGAACAGGCCGTCCTGCAGAATCCCGGACATACAGTTGTTCGGATAGTCCTGACGGCCGGAACATCGGAGCGCGGCGACAGGAGTTTTGTCGAAGAGATGTGTCGGACTGCGAAGGCCGGCAAGGACGTGACGCTCTACACCGACGAGTTTCGCTGCCCGCTTCCTGCCTCTGTCATCGCCCGAGCTGTTTGGGAGCTCGTCAATCACAAGCAGCCGGGTCTCTATCACTTGGGCGGGAGCGAACGGCTCTCGCGCTGGGAAATTGGTGAAACCTTGCTGCCTTGGTGTCCGGAGTTGAAAGGTTTTCTAAAAAAAGGCTCCGCGCGGAACCATATCGGGAGTCCCCGGCCTTCCGACCTCTCTCTCTGCTGCGACAAGATTCAGAGCCTCCTGTCGTTTCGCATTCCGGGGTTTCGTGAATGGCTCGCGGGGCGCCCGCGTCGAGGCGAAGATTTGTGGGATTATCTCGATGGGAGTTGGTAAAACGCAGGGCGCGACTAGAAGTTTGAAGTTCCAGGTTCGAAGTTCAAAAAGCCTCGAACTTCGGACCTCGAACCGTTATGAGTATGCGGGTCAGGGGGACTGCTTGAGTGCGGCAAGGCGCGCCTGGGCCGTGGTTGCCTCTTTGCTGGCTGGATAGAGACGGATCACCTCTTCATACAACTGCTTTGCGTGGGGCAGGTTCGTCTGACGTTCTTCAAACTCGGCGGTCTCGAGCAACTCCTTGGCCTTGTCGCCGGAACAGCTTAGTAGAAAAACACAGCAGAGGGCGGAAAGCATGAGTCGTGTCGTCATCCTGATCGTCCTTTCTGGAAGCATCCTACTGGTCTGACGCATTGCTGTCCACCTAGCCGGTTCCAGATCTAACAGGCTACGGAAAACTCGGTTTATACATCAAGCACCATTGAAATATGACAGAGGGAACTAAGGCTACAATAACACCAGGATGCTCAAAAAGGCTGTCCAGCAAGGCCGCAACGAGCGAAGAGGTGAGGAGGTACGTCCCGCACTTCGTGGGGCCGTTCGCCCCTACAATGGATCTTGGCGAACGGAAAAGCCCCTTCAGTGCTTCCGGCTTCCGGAAAACTCTCGTTGAGCCTCTGAGCGATGTGAGAACGCCGCTGGCGGACTTTTTCAGCATCCTGCTGAATCGATGCCATAGCGCGGTGCTGCGATACCTTCGCTCCGACATTGCGGGCATCGGCTCGGCCTTGTGAGCCGTCGGCGGTCACGAAAGACAAAGTCACAGTCCTGGCAGCGTGCCGGGTCCAGGATGAACTTCCTTGTCTTGTCGCGCGCCACGGTCTTCACGACGTGGGTCAGATGTTCCTCGACCTGCCGCTCGGGAATGCCCAGCATCTGAGCCAACTGGTAAGAGGATAGCCTGGTGCCCGTGATCAAGTCGATGATCCGTTGACGCGGCGTCTGATCGGGAGGCAACATGGCGGGCTATCGTAGGGGACAGGCCCAAAAAAAGCCAGGCCGTGAGCCCCTGATTTCCTTGTTGCTGATTAGAGAAATACTCCCTAGAATCCTGCCTATACATTGATCGCGAGGCCTTCATGCGATATATCTTCGTTGCCGCACTTCTTGGTCTTCCTCTTACCGCCTACGCGGGCAACATCAAAGATACCGACCTGATTACCAGCAACACCTTCTTTCTTCCTCCCAGCACAGCCAACACCGTCTTCATCCAAGCGCGTAATTCATCGGACAACGAAGGCGTATCGCTCACCGACCTCGGTGCTCGCCTGACGGCCAAAGGCTACCAGATCATTCAAGACCCCAGCGCAGCGCATTACATCGTGCTGGCGAATATCGTGTATTGTAATGTGACGAAGCCGGAAATGCCGGTCGAGAATATCGTCGCGAGCGGGTATGGGTCGGGCATCGGTTCTTCGATCATGGGTGGCCTGCAGGGTCTGACCGGCATGGCCAGCATGGCAGGACCCCAAGGTGCGATTGTCGGCACCGCCGCTTCAATGGGTCTCAGCGCCATTGAAGGAATCGGTAGCGCGGTGGGCAGTCTATTCAGCGGACCCTCAACTCCGAAGATGCACGATGACGTGAATTACGCTTGTGTTGCGGATCTACAGATCACGGAGCAGGGCGCAGCAGTTTCCACTCCGTCCAAGGCGAAATCCGGGAGTAACGCGCAACCGGGTGTCTATCAGACCCGCCTTGCCGCCGATGTGCATCAAAAGAAATTCGACGAAACGGAAGCCACGCCCTTGCTGCAGCAACGATTAAGCGCCGCGGTCGCAGGGAATTTTTAGATGAACATCTTATCGGGTCGCCTTACCCCTCACCCCTTACCTCTCACAATCTTGTTGTTGCTCGTACTCACGACCGGTTGCTCCAACATCATTCGATCCGGGCTTATGAACAGCAATACGGTGTTTCTCGATCCCAGCATGAATCGCACAGCCTATCTCCAACTACGGAACATTTCGGAGAATCAAAACATCACGCTCACCGGTGTCCAGACTAAACTTACGACCAAGGGCTACCAAATCACCAACGATCCTGAACAGGCGAACTATTGGATCCAAGCCAAGGTCGTGTATTGCCATAAGGGCGCCGACGGCGTCACGCCGGAATCTGTTGCGATGGCGAACTTCGGTGCTGGTGTCAGCAGTGGGGGAACCGCCATGGCTTCTGCAAATTCGATGGGTGGCGATCAAACAGGGAGAGCGATGCCAGGAGGCAACCCCATGGGTGGCGGGATGCCCGACATGAACGCGATGATGAGACAGGCCATGGCCATGAGCGGCGGGGGAGGAGGGTTCCCCGGTATGCAGATGCAACAGGCTCCGAAAGAAGAGGGTGTCACCTACCTTTGTGTGACTGACGTGCAGATCACCGATCGCAAGATGGGCAAGCCATCAGGCCGGCCTATGGCTGGGCAAGAAACGGCTGGACCCAAAGTGCAGCAGATGCGAATGGTGGGTCACGTTCGGCAGAAAGACCTCGATATCCCTGAATCCACACCGATCATTCAAGAAAAGATCTCCACCGGCATCGCCGGATTGTTCTAGCAGGTCCTCACTCAAGTCACGTCCTTTCGGATCTTCTGCGATCTTCCCCACGATCCTGTTATACTAGCCCCGTTCGAAACTTGTTCACTCCTCACAAAGGCGATCACGCGATGAGCGCTCCCAATTGGGATGAATTCGCCGAACTCGCGCTGAAACGCGTGGTGGCTTCTGGCGCCGAGTACGGCGATATCCGCCTCCTCGATAGTACGGCCCAGACTATTCGCGGCGAAGATCGCCGGATCGATTCCATTCGAGAGACGCAGGACAGAGGGTTTGGGATCCGCGTCCTCTATCACGGCGCCTGGGGTTTTGCTGCCAGTTCGGTGCTGTCGTTGGAAGAGGTTCCGCGTGTGGCTGAATTGGCGATCGAGATCGCGAAAGGCTCTGCGTCTGTCGCGAGTGAAAAGGTAAAACTTGCTGATGAGCCGGTCCATCGAGACCGGGTCGTCACCGCGCCGCGGATCGATCCCTTTGCCGTCGCGCTCGAAAGAAAAACCGCGCTGCTACTAGAGACGATGGAGTATGTCCATCGGCAGCCCGGCATTGTGCGGAGCAGCGCGAGCCTGTGGGCCCGTCAGGACCGCAAACTCTTTGTGTCGACCGAAGGATCGCGCCTGGAGTTTGACCTCCTGGCCCTGAGCGGAGATTTCGATGCCACGGCGGTTCATGACGGGCGGTTCGCCTCGCGGAGCTTCAATACGCCGCATCTTCGGATGGGCTACGAATTGATCGAGAATGCGAATTTCCTGGCCGAAGCCCCACGCATTGCCTCGCAAGCCGTCGAGAAAGTGAAGGCGCCTACCACCGAACCGGGTCTCTACGATCTCGTCCTCGATCCGGAACATCTGTCGCTCACGATGCATGAATCCTGCGGCCATCCGAGCGAACTCGACCGCGCGCTCGGGTACGAGGCCAACTATGCCGGCACCAGCTTTCTCACGACCGATAAACGAGGAACCTTTCAATACGGCTCTCCGCACGTGAATCTCGTGGCCGATAACTGCGAACCGGAGACCCTCGCCGCGACCGGCTACGACGACGATGGCGTGGCCTGCCAGCGATGGGACATCGTGCGCGACGGGATCTTTATCGGTTATTGCACGAACCGCGAGGTTGCGCCGAAAATCGGCGCGACGCGCTCGCACGGATCCAATCGGGCAGACGGCTGGGGCAGTGTTCCGATCGTCCGCATCGCGAACATCGGTCTTGAACCGGGCGTTGCCACTCTCGACGAGCTGCTCGCCGATGTAAAGCGGGGTATCTACATTGAAGGCCACGGGTCCTACAGCATCGATCAACGACGGTATAACTTCCAGTTCGGTGGGGACGCATTCTGGAAGATCGAGAATGGCAAACGCACCCATATGGTTCGTGATGTCGTCTACCATGGGATAACGCCGGAGTTCTGGGGCAGCTGCGACGGAGTCGCGGATCGGTCGCACCGCCGGCGGTACGGATTTATCACGTGCGGCAAGGGTCAGCCTGCCCAGTCCGGCTGGATGACCCACGCGGCCTCCCATGCTCGGTTCCGCAACGTCAACGTCATCGGAGGGCAGGCCGGATCATGAGTGCGACCGGTCACAAGACCTGGCCGAAGCTGACGAACCGGGACGAGTTCCGGTTTCTCGCGGACCTGGTCCTGAAACATTCGACCGGCGACCACACGCTGGTTTCGTTGCACGATCAGCAGAGCGGAACGACGCGGTTTGCGAACAATCAGATTGTCCAGAACGTCGATACGAGGCGCGGGTCTTTACATGTGACGGTGGCGTTTGGGTTGCGTCATGGCACGGCCGGCACGACGGACTTTACCGCGGGGGCGGTGCAAGAGACGGTGGCCAGAGCTGTGCAGATCGCGCATCTGTCGCCGGACGATCCGGAATATCTCCCGCCGGTAGAGCCACAGCAATATATGACGCCTCCAACAACGCGAGCTGAAACTGTCATAGCCGGGCCGGCCCGTCGGCTGGAATATGCAAACGAGGCGATCGGGCAATGCCGGATGGAAAATCTTGAAGCAGCCGGAATTGTGTCCTCGTCGGTCGCGACAGTCGGGGTGGCCGCGAGTACGGGACTCTTTGCCCATGAGGAACGGACCGATGCACGATACAGCCTTACGGTTCAGGCCGGCGAGGCGACTGGTTGGGGCGCCGCAGCCCATCGGTCGATCGATCATCTGAGGGTCCAGGAGCGGACACTCACCGCGATCGAGAAGGCAAAGCGAGGCCTGGAGGTGCGCGAGCTGCCGCAGGGGCGCTATACCGTGATCCTTGAACCGGCAGCCGTTGCGGGGCTGTGGTCCTCGCTGCTCTGGACGCTCGATGCAAAGTCTTACGAGAAAGGCACGAGTGCCTTCTCGAGCAAGTTGGGCCAGCCGATCGTCGACAAGCGACTGACGCTCCGTAATCTGCCGGCACACGAGGATCTTTTGGGCATTGGGTTCACCTCTGACGGGTTGCCGACCGTGGCGTCAGACTGGATTTCAGAGGGGCGGCTCACACAGCTTGTGTACGATCGGTTCACCGCGAAGAGGCGAGGGATTGATACAATCCCCACACTCGACGCCCCTTTCCTCTCAGGGGGAGGGTCGTCCTTGCCGACGCTACAGGAATTAATCAAGGGAACAGCGCGCGCCATACTCGTGACGAACTTCTGGTACATCCGGACGGTCAATCCAACCGATCTCACCCTGACCGGTATGACGAGAGACGGCACGTTTCTCGTCGAGAATGGAGCGATTGTGTCGGCAGTGAAGAACTTTCGGTTTCACGAGAGCCCTCTGCGAGTCTTCAACCGGATCGAGGCCTTCACCAGTCCAACTGAAGCGATCACGTCCGAAACCGGCAAGCTGCTCGTGCCGGCAATGACGCTGCGCGACTTCAACTTTTCCAGCGTCACCCGATTCTGAGGTTTGCCCGTAGTGAGTAAATAGGAAAGGCGGTGGACATGGTGTGGATGACAAGGTGCTGTCACATGGCAGTCCTGGGAGCGAGCCTGTTGGGCGCCGGCTGCAACATCGCAGGAACTTCGAAGCAAGAGGATCTTGGACAGGGGATCGTGCGGGGTACGTTGGGAGCCCAACCAACCGGCGAGATGCGATTGAGGATGCCGACCAATGTCGTATCTCTACCGGGACAGGTGACGGCGGTCGAGGGCGGGGCCTATGTGCTTCAGGACGTCAGTGGCATCGAACATCGCGTGGCGCATGACGAAAATACTCGAATCGATCGACCGGCTCATGTCGGAGATCGGATCGAAGCCTTCGTGGATGACAAGGGCCGCGCAGTCCTTATTCGGAACATCGACCATGATGAAAGAGTGCGGTAAATCAAGCCTGGGACGGAGAAGCAGACACTTGCGAATGAGGGAAGGAAGGATGTTTGCTACGTTCTTAGTTGTAGGTATGACCATTTGGCTTTCGATGTTCTCACCGGCGGAAGCTGCGCCCGCCGACCAGACGGATGCTCCGCCGCTCTTCGACAATCTGGGCTCCCTCCACCATCCCATCACCACCACATCCGAACAGGCCCAACGGTATTTCGATCAAGGGCTTCGACTCGTCTATGCCTTCAACCACGAAGAAGCGATCCGGTCGTTTGAAGCTGCAGCTCAACTCGATCCACAGGCGGCCATGCCCTACTGGGGAATTGCGCTGGCGCTCGGTCCCAACATCAATAATGAGATGGAAAAAAAAGACGAACGTCGTGCCATCGAAATGGTTCAGAAGGCTCGTCGGCTAACAGGCAACATCACCCCCGTGGAGCAGGCTTACATCGAGGCGTTGGTCACACGGTATGTGGGCCGAAAAGGGGTCAAGCGCAAGGGACTCGATGAAGCTTATGCGAAGGCTATGAGATCGGTGGCACAGCGGTTTCCCGAAGATAGCGATGCGGCCACGCTGTTTGCGGAAGCGCTGATGGATCTGCGGCCTTGGGATTTCTGGAAACCGGATGGTCGACCGCAGCCTGGCACCGAGGAGATCGTCACCACGCTCGAGGCCGTGCTTGCGAAGAGCCCCGATCACCCAGGGGCTTGCCACTATTACCTGCATGCGGTCGAGGCATCATTGGAACCGGAACGGGCCTTGCCCTGTGCGGATAGGCTACCAGGCCTGATGCCGGGCGCCGGCCATCTCGTTCATATGCCCGCCCACATTTACATGCGGGTCGGGAAGTACCACGAGGCGGTGGAAAGGAATCAGCAGGCAGCCCATGTCGATGAGCAGTACTTCGCCAGTCAGCACCCAACCGGCGAGTATGCCGATGGTTATTACCGGCACAATCTCCACTTTCTTTGGGCGTCCCTTGCGATGGAGGGTCGCAATGTCGAAGCCATGAAAGTGGCTCGTGACGTGGCGGCGACGATTACCGTGGAGGAAGCCAGCAAAGATCGCTCGAAAGAATTCTACCTCCCGACGCCAATCTTTTCGATGATTCGGTTCGGCCGATGGGAGGAGTTGCTCAAGGAGCCTGTACCGCGCAAGGGATTGCGTTTGATGGATGGTATGTGGAGGCTGGGACGAGGACTGGCCCTTGTTGCGACCGGCCGACTCTCTGGGGCTGAGGGTGAACATGTCGTTCTTGCCGGCCTCACAAAGCAGATCCGCCGGGATCGCACGACGGAAGAAAAGACCCAGCGGGCGCTTCTCAAGATTGCGGAGCGGATCCTGTCAGGAGAGATCGCTGCCCGCCGCCAGCGCTATGATGACGCGATCAGGCTATTCGAGGAGGCGATTAAGATGGAAGAGGCGCTTCCCTACTCGGAGCCGCCACTCTGGCCATTGTCCGTGCGACACCATTTGGGGGCTGTGCTTTTACTGGCCGATCGCCCGGCTGAAGCGGAAGCGGTCTATCTCGCGGATCTACTGCGCCATCCGGACAATGGATGGGCGCTGACCGGATTGATCCAGAGCCTTCAGGCTCAACAAAAGGATGATCAGGCAGCTGCGGCTGAAGATCGTTTCAAGAAAGCCTGGGCCCATGCCGACTTCATTCCAGCTGATTCTCGAATGTGAATCGTGAGCGAGACAAGCAAGACGTGCGCGACAGGCGCGACCAGAAGTTCGAAGATCTTGGTTCGAAGTTCCGAAAACCTCGAACTTCGGACCTCGAACTCCCCTCGTCTCGCCCGGGAAGTGTAAGGCTTCACAAAGCTATTCGACTGAGTCTGTAAGGAGGGACGTTTCATGAGAAGACAAATCACCCGGGTTCTTACCGTGGCCGTTCTCCTCGTTGGAGCATGGAACGTGCAATCGACCGGCCTGGCTTCAGCGGATGCGACGTCGGGCAAGGCCTACTTCGCAGGGGGTTGTTTCTGGTGCATGGAAGAAGTCTTCGAGAAGGTTGAGGGGGTTCTGTCTGCGACCTCAGGCTATATGGGGGGGACAGTTTCCAATCCGACCTATGAAGAGGTGTCCGCTGGACGAACAGGCCATACGGAATCGGTCGAAGTGGTCTATGACCCAGCTAAAGTGAGCTATCAAAAGCTCCTAGACGCTTTTTGGCGCAACGTCGATCCGATCACACCGAATGCACAGTTCTGCGACCATGGCAATCAGTATCGCTCCGCCATTTTCTTTCGCACCGACGAAGAGAAACGCGCATCGGACAGCTCTAAGCAGGCGATCGAGCAGTCAAGACGATTCAAAGAACCGATCGTCACACAGATTGTGATGGCCCCGCAGTTCTATCCAGCCGAGGAGTATCACCAAGACTTCTACAAGAAGAATCCCATCCGCTACAAACTCTACAAATACAACTGTGGTCGCACCCAGCGGCTTGAAGAGTTGTGGGGAAAGCCATAACATAAGCCGCGCGTTCGGCTTCTATAGCCCTGACCCATCGCAAGATTCACGCGACAAATCCTCTGCCCTCAGTGTATATTTCCGATCCCGGCAATTTGTGCCGATACTCTTGCCCACTGAGGTGTGCTTCGTGAAACGCCCAATCCGACAATCGACCAGAAAACCAGTGATCGGTGTCATGGGCCCGGCCAAAGCCGGTATCCGGGAATTGGCCGACGCCAAAAGTTTGGGAGAACTCATTGCGCGTCAAGGATGGGTGGTGTTGACGGGAGGGCGCGCGAGCGGTGTGATGGACGCAGCCAGTGAGGGGGCAAAGTCGGTGCCCGGCAGCTTCACCATCGGGATTCTCCCGGATGGCAAGGCACGGGTGTCCCGATATGTGGATGTGGCGATTATCACGGACCTGGGCCAGGCGCGCAACAACGTGAACGTCATGTCCAGCGACGTCATTGTGGCTTGCGGGCTCGGCGGCACCGGGACGGTCTCAGAAGTTGCATTAGCATTGAAGGCAAAGAAGACCGTAATTCTGTTAGGAGCCGACAAGGCCGGAGTGGGCCTGTTCAAAAACCTTGCGCCGCATCTCGTCCATGCCGCTGCCTCGCCTGAAGAGGCGGTGAAGCTGATCGGCGATCTCCTCTAGCAGGGTGCTGAAAAAGTCGCTCTTCTCACCCGCCCAACCCCGGCGCGCCGAGACGCGCCTTTTCCCATGCATCGTTCTCGCATCGCTCAGATCCTCAACGTACCCCAGAGGGTACGCCTCCGGATCTTCGCTCGCTGCGGCCTTGCTGGATGGCCTGTTTGAGCACCCTGCGGAGTGTTTTACTGTTGTGACGCTCGAAGTTCTGGCGTACCAAAATAGTTATTCCGTAGCCCGCTAGCGATCCTTCGAAGCTGTCTCTGATTCTCACATCGAGACGCCCCCGGAAGTCCGCGCCTTCTGAAGAATCACCATTTTTTAGCTCACGCCAACAGTTCCCAAACGTCCACTCTGTGCAGATCGCACCACAGTTTGTCATGGGGCATAGCCCTCGCTTTCCCTATCCTATCCGCACGTTAGAGGAGGGCCGTCTCGGCATGGATCTTGAGACTTTACAGGCTTCTTATGGAGGCTATTTTGCACAGAGGCATCCAACCGCACACAATGGCCATCGACAACGGGAGGCGCAGACCGCTCTATTCACGCCTGCTGCGGATTTCTTGTGCGCTGACGCTGCTGTGTCTGCTGGTTGCTGCTGTCCCTACGCCAACGCGGCCCGACTACGACAGCGTCTACCCTCGGTATTCAAACCAGGAAATCCATCGGGCCATCAAATGGTACGCCAAGAAATATCGTCTCGACCCTGCGCTGCTGCGCGCTGTCATCAAGGCCGAATCCGGGTTTCGCCAGCATGCCGTGTCTCGCAAAGGCGCGGTCGGCTTGATGCAACTCACGCCGGCTACCGCCGCCACATTGCGTGTGAACGACGTCTATGACCCGATCCAGAACATCCGCGGCGGCGCGAAGCAGCTGCGGCATCTGCTGAACCTGTATCAAGGCGAACTTCCCTTGGCCCTGGCGGCCTATAACGCCGGGGTCCACCGGGTCAAAGGTCACAAAGTCCCGCGCATTCGAGAAACCCGTGCCTACGTCAGGAGAGTGCTGCAGTACTACGAAGTGTTTCGTTCTCACCCGCAACCTTCTCTCAAGAATAAGAACAAACAGGGTTAGCCCAGGAACTTCGAAATTCGCGTCGCGCCAGTCCCGCTTGGCGTCTCGGCGGTTTCGCCACGAACTTTCGTGAATGAAGCTCCCCGCAGCAGCCTACTCCGCCGAAGCAGCCGCTTCGGCTGCGAAGGCCGGAAGCTACGGGGTATTCGGCGAAGGAGAATAATGTGGGCGAAGGAGAAAGAGGGCTTGACCTGTAAGGAATTGGTCTGCGACAAGAGAGAAACTTTGATCGAGGAGGAGTGCGGCGATGAATCGGCATATCAACCAACGAATGGCCGGATTGGCCCATTCGGAGATTCGAGCGATGACCCAGGCCTGTATCGAGGCGAAGGGCCTCAACCTGGCGCAAGGGGTCTGTGATACGCCTGTTCCACCGACAGTGCTTCGAGCTGCGGCGCAGGCGATGGAGCAGGGGAAGAATGTCTATTCGCGATTCGATGGATTGCTCGAACTGCGGCAGGCGATCGCCAAGAAGCTCGCGCAGTACAACGGCATCGTGGCTGATCCGGAAACGGACGTGACAGTCAGTGCGGGAGCTACCGGGGCCTTTCATTGCGCCTGCCTGGCGCTGCTCGATCCCGGTGACGAGGTTGTCCTCTTCGAGCCCTACTATCAGTATCACATCAGCGCGCTGCTCGCGGTTGAGGCGGTTCCGGTGGCGGTGAAAATGCAAGCCCCCGATTGGAAATTTTCCGGAACCGATATCGAGCGCGTCATCACGCCTCGAACCAGGGCGATCATCGTGAACTCACCCGGCAATCCTTCTGGAAAAGTATTCAGCCAGCAAGAGCTGGAGAGCATTGCGGCGATCGTGCAACAGCACGACCTGTTCGTGTTTACCGATGAAATCTACGAATACTTTCTCTATGACGGGCGTACCCATGTGAGCCTTGCAACTCTGCCAGGCATGGCCGACCGCACGATTACCCTTGGCGGCTACTCCAAGACTTTTAGCATCACCGGCTGGCGCATCGGCTACAGTGTCGCTGCAGCGCGGTGGGCTCAGGCGATCGGCGCCATGAACGATCTGCTCTATGTCTGTGCTCCGACGCCGTTGCAGGCGGGGGTGGCGGTAGGCATCCAGGAACTCCCGGACTCGTTCTATCGCGACCTGTCGCGTGACTATCAACGGAAACGCGATCGGTTCTGTCAGGCCTTGGCGAAGGCCGGTCTGGCGCCGTCGATTCCGCAAGGCGCATACTACGTGCTGGCCGAAGCGTCGCGCCTCCCCGGCACAACGGGAAAAGCGCGGGCGATGTTTCTCCTCGAGACTATTGGCTTAGCCGGCGTGCCGGGGGAAGCCTTCTTCTCCGGGCCTGAGGGGAAACAGTTCATTCGATTCAGCTATGCGAAAATCGATTCCGATATCGACGACGCTTGCCGGCGGCTTGCGCGGCTTGGGTAGGAGCGGGCCTCAAGTCTTCTGCCACGCCTCCAAATCGCTCGATCGCTTGTGCGCCTGTTCGCCAAATGGTAAATAGGGAGAAATGACGGGGAATCTCATGGAAGGACGTAAACATACCCGTTTCGCGGTGCAACTCCCCGTGTCGTTCAGTGGAGACCAGCTTTCTGACGGGGGCACTATCTTAAATGTGTCTGCGGAGGGTTGTGCCATCATGTCGGACACAGTCGCCGGCGTTGGAGTCTATCTGCGATTGACAATGCAACTCCGAGAACGAGAGGAACCGACCCTGATCGATCTGGCCGTAGTCCGGTGGGCTTCTGCGACGAGGTTCGGTGTTGAGTTTATCAAGATTCGTCCTGAAGAGAGGCAGCGGCTGAAGCCGTTTGTCAGCGCGCTGGAGTCAACGAGCTGAATGAGGCATCGGCAATGAGACTCAAGTAGCTATCTCATGGCGACGGTCCGGACTTGCTCATACGTGGTCAGGCCGGCGAGTATTTTTTGAATTCCATCCTGCACGAGCGTCACCATCCCTTCCTTCTCAGCCAGGCGTTGAATCTCTGTTGTTTTGGCGCGGGTCTGGATCAGGTGTCGCAGTTTATCTGACCCACATAGGAGTTCGTGCAAGGCGACCCGACCCTTGAGGCCTGTCTGGCCGCAGGCATCGCATCCACGCCCTCGATAGAGCTGAAAGTCCTCGCGATAGCCCACTCCGAGCGTATCCCAGGCCTGTTTCCCGTACCAATGAGCCAGTCTGTCGTACTCTTGTGTTGTTGGGTGGTACGGCTCTTTACAATTGACACAAATCCGCTTGCAGAGGCGTTTGGCGATCACCGCTTGCATGGCATCGGCGAAATTGAAGGAGTCGCATCCCAGATCGAGGAGACGGACCACAGTCTCGATCGCCCCGTTCGTGTGCAATGTGCTCAAGACCAGATGGCCGGTCAGCGAAGCCTCGATGGCTACATCGGCGGTTTCCTTGTCCCGCATCTCACCGATCATGATGACATCCGGGTCGGCTCGTAGAAACGATCGCATGGCAGAGGCAAAGGTAAACCCGATTTTGGGATGAACCTGCACCTGCCGAAGACCTTCCTGGGTGATCTCGATGGGGTCTTCGGCCGTCCAGATTTTCCGTTCGTCTGTGTTGAGATGACGAAGCAGGGCATGCAGGGTCGTCGTCTTTCCTGACCCGGTGGGACCCACGCACAAGATGATGCCGTGAGGTTTCTCGGCAATTTCCAGGAGCGCCGCGAGCGTGGCCGGAGCAAATTCCATGGCGTCAAGAGGAAGGGGCTCCCTTGCCGTGAGCAATCGCATGACAATGTCTTCATTGTTACCGGCAGTCGGCAGGGTTGCCACGCGCAGCTCGATTTCCCGATCTTGGTTCAGCTTGAACCGGATCTTCCCGTCCTGCGGTTTTCGGCGGTCAGCAATATCCAGATTGGACATGATTTTTATGCGGGACACCAAGGCCCGGCGATAGGTCGCGGGAATCCGCATATAGGTGGAACAGGTACCATCCACGCGAAAACGGATCGCTGTTTCCTTGCGATCCGAGTAGGGTTCGATATGGATGTCGGATGCCTCGTGCTTGTATGCCTCGGCAATAATCTGATTCGCGAGCCGTACGATCGCGGAATCGTTCTCGTCAATGCCGCCAGATTCGATGTCGAAAGACTGGTCCTGGTGTGCCTCGTTGACCAGCTCACCCAATGTGTCCTCAATAGACCCACTGCTGGTGTTTCCGATCGTGGCGTTGAGGAATCGCTCGATGTCACACCGCAGACCCAAGGCATACCGTATCGTCAAGCCAGGGAAGGACCGTCGGATATCATGACCTCTATCGAGATCATGGGGATCATCAATCAGGACATCGAGAATATCACCCTGCTGCTTCAACGGGAGCCAATGGTGTCTGCGGAGGTAGTCGTGGCTCAGATTATTGAGGAGTTGGGGATCAGCCAGGGTCCGTCCGTCGTACGGAATATAGGGGCAGTCGAAGAAGGTACTCAGAGTCTTTCCGAGTACCGCTTTCGGGATTCGGTATCTTTCGAGAAGCAGACTTTCCAAGTCTGTTGATCCCCGCATGGATTCCTGAACAGCTTTCACGAAATCCGCCTGAAGGAGAAACCCCCCGTGGATTAAGGGATAATAAGCATGTGGTTCGATGGTTTTTTGTGCTGACTTCTGCATGGTTCCTGTTTCGTGGACTCCGACATGAGCAGAATATCCGATTCTATGCTTCGTTCCCCGATCTTCACAACTGTCAGTATAGAAGCATTTTCGTCGTTCACAATGAATTTCACAAAGCCATGCGATCCATCGCGAACGTATTTGACGCAGGAGCCTGCAACAAGTTTGTGGGGAAAAGTGAGGCTATGGAATGGAGGATCTCATTTCTGTTCTGGTTGCGAGCGGGCGTGTAAGGCATGGGTCTGGAGGTTGGCACGCAATTCTTTTTTGGATGTGGGGGCGACCGCGATGACGCCGTGGAACCTCGGTATCGGCTGATTGAAGACGAAGGGGTTTCCCAGCGCGTCGCAAATGAAACCGCCGCTTTCTTCAACGAGCAACACCCCGGCCGCTAGATCCCATTCGTTCTCAGGCTCGATGGTGAAGGCCGCCTGGATGCGACCGGCGGCGACCAGGGCCAGTGTGTTGGCGATGGAGTACATAGGGCGGCACTGGGTGGTCTCGGCGAGCGCCGACCATCGGCCGCTCAGGAGTTCCCACGCACTGACCATGATGATGGGGTTGAAGTCATGAACGGGCGAAAGGGTGACGCGCGCGCTGTTTAAGAATAGTCCGCCGCCGCGGACTGCCGTGAAGAGTTCGTCGGTCGAGGGATTGAGAATTGCGGCAACAATCGGTGCGCCTCGTTCAATCAACGCGGCAGAAATGCAGAACTCCGGCAGCCGATTCACCAAAGCCTTTGTGCCGTCGATAGGGTCCACAATCCAAACACGCCGTTTGGTCAGTCGAGCCGGATCGTCGGGAGACTCTTCCGAGAGCCAGCCGTCCTGCGGAAACTCCCGGCACTGCATCTCGTGCAGGATGCGATTGACCTCGTGATCCACTGTGGTGACCGGCGAGCGATCCGGTTTCGTCTGCACTTCAAACCCAGCCGCGACCAGTTCACGCACCCTTGCGCCGGCTTTCTGAACCGCTTCGACCAGCATGGCCAATTCTCGTTCCAACTTGCATGCCTCGTAGAATGGAACAGGAAGAGTAGCAGGTCTTGCAGGATCGGCAAAGAAGAAAGACGGCATCCTGGGGACCAGCGAAACGGTCCTCAAGCCTTAATTAAAATAGCCCTTCCAAGCTCGCTCGTCATCTCTTTAGGGATGGGGGCTGATGGATCTTCCACTGCGCGCAGCTTTCTCACCCGCCCACCCACTTGCACGCCGAGACGTGCCATTAGCCCGTGGCGAGGGCCTTCGAATCCTTTTCCTCTCTCGTTAAGGGAGTAGCCAAGGCTGCCCTTTACTGCGCGCATCGAACGAGCACAGTTTCACCGTGCGCGTTCTGCGAGCAAGAAGGGCACCTGGCCGCTCCCTTCCCTTCCTTCGGAGGCCGCGCGTTGCGCGAGCACAGAAGATCATCGGGCTCCATCCCCCTCTTGACCATCGTCGAGAACCTGCGTACAAGCAGGGGGTCCTACGAGGTTTTTACCCATGAAGCTGGTCCAGAAACGATCCAGAAAGACGGGGCTCCCCCCTGGCACGCTTGTCCATATCGGCGAGAATAAACAGGCCAAGGTCACGATTACGGCCTTCAACTACGCGGGCAGCCGCTGCGACGAACGCCAGGATCTGTCGGTCGACGAGCTTGCGCCACCGACCGATGAGTCCATCACCTGGGTGGATGTCGGGGGCGTCCACAAGATGGATATTCTTGAATCGTTCGGGAAACAGTTCAAGCTCCATCCCCTTCTCCTCGAAGACATTGCCAACACCGATCAGCGGCCGAAGCTCGACGACTATGAGACCTGCTTATTCCTTGTCATGAAAATGCTCTCGGTCACCGATCGACAGGAGATCGTCGTTGAACAGGTGAGCTTGGTTCTCGGACCGAACTTCGTCCTGTCCTTTCAGGAAAACGGGGCCGACGTGTTTACCTCGGTACGGGATCGACTTCGTGGGGGCAAGGGACGCTTGCGGCAGTCCGGGGCCGACTACCTGCTTCATGCGCTGGTCGATGCCATTGTCGATCGATACTTCGAGGTGCTGGAAGTGTTAGGCGAGAAAATCGAAGCACTGCAAGATCTGGTGGTCAGTCATCCTAAGCCGGAGACGCTGCGCCAGATTCATGCCCTCAAGCGGCAGTTGCTGTTTCTGCGGCGTGCGGTGTGGCCGCTCCGTGAAGCGGCGAACAATCTCTCCCGATCGGAAAGCCCCTTCTTGCAGGAGTCGACCAAGATATTTTTCCGCGATGCGTACGATCATGTGGTTCAAATCGTGGACACCATCGAGACGCTTCGCGAAATGGTCTCAGCCGGCCTCGATATCTATCTGTCGAGCATCAGCTATCGGTTGAATGCAGTCATGAAGGTGCTGACGATC
>JAABQN010000015.1 GCA_011391455.1 Nitrospiraceae bacterium | reverse complement strand
CGGTGAACAGCTCGTTACTTCGATCGCTGGTTGCTCCGGCGAAACCCCCTCGAAAGAACACTCGATTCCCGGTTGGCGTGCTGTCTTCAGCCGAGGCCGGCAATGCACCACAAACAGCGAGCCCCGCGGCGATCGCAACTGCGGCAGACCACCGCCCAATGTTCCTGTTTCTCGTCCAACCCTGTGTCATATCCCCCTCCTTGGTTTGTGCCAGGAGAGACTGCCTGGCTCTCCTGCTGGCTTGCCGCTTTGCACTCACTCTACCGAAAAGGAAAGCGGACCCACCCTGAAATTGGTCAGTCCCGTCTATGATTCATATCAATATTTTCGGATAGGCCATTGTGCCTATGCCTGTGATGGCTGGGCGAGGGACGGGAGAAGCGGGTGAAGAAGTTCAGAGTTCTGGGTTGTGAGTTAGAGGCGGATAAGAAAGACGAGACGGGGGAAAGTTCGAAGTCTGAAGTTCGAAGTTTTTGAAACTCAGCACTTCCTATCCCACCTGTCGCGCTTCACGCTTCACGAACGACGTTTCACGATTAACGCTTAACGGGGTAGGGTTCAGTGCCGGGCAATTTTGGCGAGACGGTCTGGGTTCAGCAGCGTAATGGCCCTTCCATCGATGGCGAGCAACCCCTCATCCCGAAACACACTGAGCAGGCGGATGGCGGTTTCAACCGTAATCCCGGCCATCTCAGCCACTTCTTCCCGTTTGAGAGTGAGCCCAACCTTGGCTTGACCGGCGCATTCTTTGCCGAATCGGTCATCGAGTTCCAAGAGCAGGCCGGCCAACCGCGCGCGGGCAGTCTGGAATGTGAACTGGTCGAGCTGTTCCATGTTCACTCTCAGCTCATTACTGAGGAGTTGGATCAGCTTGATCGCCAGCTGGGGGTTCCGGTGGATGACCGCGAGATAGCGCTCCTTGTCGATGACGCAGACTTGAGAGGGCTCCAGCGTCTCGCATGTCACCTCGTGAAGCGCCCGCTCGCCGAATGCCTGTTTTTCGATCAGCTCACCAGGGCCCAAGATTCGGACGATCTGCCGCTGGCCTCGCGCTGAAGAACGAGTCAGCTTAACCTTGCCCGCACACAGCAAGTAGAAGCCCAAACATACGTGGCCTTCGTAGAAGACGGTCTGGTGAGACGCGTAATCAAGGGAGCGTTTACTTTTCTGAAATTCAGCGAGGTCGTCTCCTTCGAGGTCGCACAACACCGCCTTCCCGCGAAACACGCAGGTGTCGCAATTCTCGATGAGACAGGGCTTTCGTTTCATGGCTGGCCGATCATAATTCGTCCCTCACGGCATTCTGAGATTCTGGCACCACGGACCGTTGTGTTCAGTTGCAATTAACTATCGGCTGACTGTGCGCAACAGAGTCCCACCCGTTGATCTTCGTATTGAGATCGGCCCGGCCCGCATCATGACCCGCATGGTCGTCGCGCTGTCCATCCAGCCCTTTCCACGGAAAGCATTCTGCATCCAAGTCTCCAGACCTCAACAAAAAGCGCTATGTCTACGCAACAACCGTGCCTGAACTTATCGCGATGTTCTTCTTTCCTATTTCATCGGCAAGTACGGAGGTGGGCCCAGGGGAAAGAATACATGTGAGGGCAAGTCTCTGGCGCGTTTTGCTACTAGCCTAGTCCGGCCAAGGGCTCGCTAGAATCGACACGAATAGTCAGGATGAGTTGTGTTGTCTAATTTCTTGGATGGACATCGATTGCGATGGAACATTGCGGACAGATCGCAAAGCTACACTCATAATTTATGAACACTTCTGCGGCAATTGCCGATTCGCCACGACGACGTGCCTTCGGCCGACTGACTCGCTACTCCACCCCTCGGCCTCCTTCTTCCACCGCCGCCCCTCCTTCGGATGGACGGGCTGAGATTGATCCTGCCTCTCTGTGATTTAGTCGGCCTCCATCGCTTTCGGCAAATAGTCCTCGTTCCAAGAATACTTAAGCGCTGGTGAAGGTTTCCTCCTTGCGGAGAAGAGGGTCATTCGGAGGCCGGTCCCAATCCCCCAGACCTTCACCAGGAATCATTCTTCAGCGCAATCCCTGTGCCGGAATGGTCCATAGTTCGCAGAGATACAGAAATGCCTTGATGAGCGCGACGATTGTGAGTCACACACGTCAACAACGGCCTATTAATCGTGGGGCAATAATCCAGACGGGTAGACAGCTCCAAATGAAGTATTTGGTTAGCACTCGCAATTTCAAATGGTTACGCTGTCTAAACTCTTGGACAAAAGAGGCGGCAAGTTGGGGCAGAGAGGGACAAAACAACAACTATTGGATGTGATAACTACGCAGCTTGTTGTAGAGACTGGCCCGGCTGACTTTGAGCAGCTTTGCCGCTCGTAATCGGTTTCCACCAGTCTTCTTGAGGGCATCGACAATGCGCACGCGCTCGGCTTGAGCGACCGCACCACGTGTCGCCGATCGCAAGTCCTCATCCAGGGCCACGGAGCCTGGCGCCACAAGATCGTTGCACGCGAGTGTCGGGCCGGTGGTCGTGACCACAGCTCGTTCGATGTAGTGCTGCAACTCCCTGACGTTGCCTGGCCATGCAGCCTGGCTCAACGCCTGCATCGCCTCTTCCGATACATGCCGAATCGGCTGATGATGCCGTCGGCACGACATGGCGGCAAAATGATCTGCCAGCAGAGGAATATCCTCTTTCCGCTCCCGAAGCGGCGGCAGGTATAGAGGCAAAACTGCTAACCGATAGTAGAGATCCTGACGAAACCTCTTGGCCTTGACCAGCTCGGATAGATCCTTGTTCGTTGCGGAGATGACCCGCGCGTCGATCTTGATCGGTTGGTTCCCTCCGACCGGCCTAATCTCGCCCTCTTGGAGGACACGCAGCAGCTTGGCTTGAAAGATTGGCGCTGTGTCGGAGATCTCGTCCAGAAAGATCGTTCCACCATCCGCCTCCTCGAAGAGTCCTCGTTTGGTGGCATGCGCCCCTGTGAAAGCCCCCTTCACATGGCCAAACAACTCACTCTCCAACAGCGTTTCCGGCAGCGAACCGCAATCGACCACGACGAACGGTTTATCCCGCCGATAGCTGGTCTGGTGAATCGTCTTGGCCACCAGTTCCTTGCCGGTGCCGCTCTCCCCTTGAATCAACACGGTTGCAGAACTGTCCGCCACAAGCCGGATCATGTCGAGGACTTCCCGCATCGGTGCACTCGAACCGATCAGTTCTCCCATCTTCGATTCGTGTTTCGCCCCCGCGCGCTCACCGCTCGACTGCTTTGAAGGCTTCGGCGGCGCCTTGAGCAACACCAGCAGAGACTCGACTTTGCCGCTACTCGAAACAAGCGGAAACGCCTGGTACATTCCGCAGGCCGTGCCATTCCCTCCGGAAGAACAGGCCAGGGATTGGACATCGGGCGAATCGTATATCTTCGTCGCGGGACAGGTGCCGCAGGGATCGCTCCG
>JAABQN010000014.1 GCA_011391455.1 Nitrospiraceae bacterium | reverse complement strand
TCCGATGCGCGAAGGCTTCATAGCACTTCGCCTGATGGTCGAACCGCCGAGGTGAATCCTTAGACCATGCGGATTCATTTGCGTAGATGACATTGAAGTCTCGGTCCAGGACCGCCACTCGATCGGAGGACCCACCGGCTAACTGCTTGATGGCTTCCACTCGAGCTGCAAGGATGGAATCTGTAAAGGGGTAGGCTACAGAAAACTCTTTTTGAGATCCGGCCATCTCATATCTCCCGAAGCTAACAAGTCAAAACTGACAAGGTCTCAGTCGATTTCACCATCCCGTGCCTGGTCTAAAAGCCGCCGCACCGCTTCTTTCAGCTCGCTGATTCGAACCGGCTTATCGAAGTAGGCCTCGACGCCGAGAGCCAAGGCATCGGCTTTCGTCTGGTGATCTCCAAATGAAGTGATCAGCACCAGCGGTACACCAGGAGCGAACGTCCGGAGCCTGGCAATATAATCCAATCCCCCAGCCGGCATCCGAAGGTCCGTGAGGATCAGTGCGGGGCGAGCATCAAGCACCGACCGCAGAGCCTCGTCTCCATCTGCCGCTTCCCGGATAGACAACCCCAGATCATAGAGCTCATCGCAGAGGAGACTCCGCATCTCCCGATCATCTTCGGCAATGAGTATCACGGCAGACTTCCTTTCCTGTGTCATCCTCTGTGCCATCTATTGCCCCTCTATAGCTGGGCTCTCTTGTTGATCTGGTTTGTCTTGTTTGGTTGGTTGAACCAGATAGACCAGATAACCTTCACGCTCTACTGGGACACTGTGCATAACCCGTGCAAGCCGGACCATCTCGCCGGCGAGGCATGATGGATAACAGATCTGGGCCAACTTGCTTGAGATTTCCTCGGAATGGCAGGGCCGGGAAAGGAAATGCGCCAAGGTCTGATGAAAATTGCGACAGAGGGCAACTCGCGTATGTCGCAGATTGCAACAGCAGCACTCAGCACGAATTTTCGGAAGGTTGAAGCTAAGGCTGAGTTGAAGAAAGGTTGATCTGGTTCATCTGGTCTGTCCGGTTCAACCAAACAAACCAGATAGACTGAATAGACCAGATGAACCAGCCGTTTTGCGCCTCACGTTTCCAGCGGGGTTTCGTCAAGAGGGAGTCGGATCCAAAACGTTGTGCCCTTGCCGACGACGCTCTCCACAGCGATGGTCCCGCCATGTTCCTCGATAATCCCCTTCACGACCGTGAGACCCAAACCGGTCCCCTTTCCAAAATCTTTCGTCGTGAAAAAGGGTTCGAATACCTTTGAGCGGATTTCTTCCGGCATCCCATGGCCTGTATCGGACACCCCGATGCGAAGGTGTCTGTTCTCTCGATCGAGGCTCAGCCCGAGCCGCCCACCCTCCGGCATGGCATGGAGGCTATTCATCACGAGATTGATCAGCACTTGGATGAGCTGGTCCCGATCGGCACGGACAGGAGGCAATGACGATTCAATAGCCTTGTCAACCGTGATGCGTCCGTGGACGATCCGTTCTTGAAACATCTCAAGGCTGTCGTCCAAAATCTCACCGACATCGACAACCCCCCACTGCGGCGTCCTCCGCCGGGCAAAGGTGAGGAGTTGGTTCATCACCTTGGTGATTCGCTCGACCTGCGCGACGATCGTGGCTAGGCCCTTCTTCATTCCTTCATCGGCTGTGCGTTGGAGCAGATATTCTGCGCGACCGAGGATCACGTTCATCGGCGTACCGATTTCATGCGCCATACCGGAGGCGAGTGTGCCGAGTTCAGCAATCCGCTCGGTCTTGCGGAGCTGTTCCTGCATGTGTTTAAAATCGGTGATGTCGATGCCGGATGCCACGACATAATCGACCTTGCCGCTGGAGTCCGTGAGCACCGTATTCGACCAGGAAATTCGTCTCAGAAACCCGCCCTTCCCTTTCCAGTAATTTTCATAATCGTTGCGCGGCTCGCCGCCCCGTAGACGCTCGAACACTTTTTTCACACCGGCGACTTCATCGGAAATCATGAACAGATCCCATACATGCCGCCCCATCACTTCTTCAGAGGAGTAGCCGGTCGTCTGTTCACAGGCTCGATTGAATCGCAGAATCCTCCCGTCCCGATCCAGCACGACGACAAGCGCCCCGGCGACCTCCAGCACGGCGTCGATGAAGTCCCGCTCTTTCTGGAGCGCCTGTTTTGCCTGCTTGCGCTCACTGATGTCCCGGAACACCATTTGAATCCCCGTCCCTTCGAGATCAATGAACCGAGCTGCCGAGACCTCCACATCGACCACCCTGCCGTCCAGCCCGAGGATCTTTTCTTCGACGAGCGGCACCGTCTCGCGCCCCTCAATCAATTCCTGGATTCGGACACGAACGGCAGCATGATCATCGGGGTGGATCAACTCCAACAGCGACTTCCCCACAATGTCATCGGGACTGTTGGCTCCGAAGAGTTTTATCCCTTGGTCATTGATGAAAACGATACGATCCCCCCGGTTTACAAGGACCGCGTCGGACGAGACTTCCGCGAGACGCCGGTACCGCTCCTCGCTATGCCGGATTGCCTGCTCGCTTTGCCTCCGCTCAGTTATATCGACGATGGATGCCACCACCCGCATCCCCCTGGCCGTCTGAATCGGCGTGAGTCCGATTTCAACAGGAATTTCACTCCCGTCCTTCCGCAAGCCGAACAACTCGCGTGCGCCCCCCATCGATCGTGTCTCTGGAGCCTTGCTGAACCCGGCTCGGTGCTGCCGGTGAGCGAATCGAGAAGGCCCTGGAATGAGTATCTCGACAGACTTGCCGAGCAACTCGTCCCGCTCGTAGCCGAATTGGCGGAGTACGGAGGCATTCACCATCATAATCGTTCCATGCTCGTCCACGAGCAGCATGCCATTGGGAGCGGCCTCCACAATGAGACGAAACTGTTGTTCGCTATCGGATAATTCTTGGCTCACGCAGGCGTCTTCCCCTCAATCTCGCCCAGCTTCCGATAGAGCGTCTTGCGATCGATTCCAAGAATGTGGGCCGCCTGGTACTTATTGCCGCCGGTCTTTTCGAGAATCTTGAGGATGTACTCTTTCTCCACTTCGTCCAGCGGTAGGGTCCGTTCAGCCGCATCGTCGAGCACACGCCGATCGCCACGGGCTCCCTGAATCGTTTGCGGAAGATCCTCTGGAACGATCTTTTCGCTTCGGCTGAGCGTGACAGCCCGCTCGATCACATTCTCCAATTCCCGTACGTTGCCAGGCCAGGCATAATCCACCAACATCGCCAACGCAGACTCGCTCACACCCTGTATCTGTTTCCCGCGAGACTCCCCACACTTCTTCATGAACGAATCCACGAGCAGCAGAATATCTTCGCGGCGCTCGCGCAAGGGTGGAAGGCGCAGTTCGATCACGTTGAGCCGGTAATACAAATCCTCCCGAAAGCGCTTCGCCTTGACCTCTTCCGTCAAGTGCAGGTTCGTCGCCGCAATGATGCGGACATCGACGGGGGTCGGTCTGTTGGCCCCTACGCGGCGAATCTCTTTCTCCTGGATCGCGCGCAAGATCTTGGCCTGCAGCATCAGCGGGAGTTCGCTGATCTCGTCGAGGAACAACGTGCCCTTCTGTGCTTCTTCGAAGAGGCCCCGCTTGTCCGCCTTTGCATCCGTGAAGGCGCCTCGCATATGGCCGAACAGTTCGCTTTCGAGCAGCTGTTCAGGAATGGCGGCACAGTTGACGGCAATAAAAGGAGCATCCCGGCGATCGCTATTGTAATGGATCGCCTTGGCCACCAGCTCCTTACCGGTTCCGCTCTCGCCGGTGATCAAGAGATTCGTCGGACTGTCGGCCACGCGCCGGATCAGATCGAATATCTCCTGCATCGGTTTGCTCTTGCCGATGATCTGATGAAAGCTGTACTCCTTGTGGACCTCGCGCCTGAGCCTGTTCACCTCACGCCGTAACGATGCTTCGCGAATGGACCGTTCCACGACACGAACCAACTCATCGTTTTTCACCGGCTTGGTCAGGTAGTCGCTGGCGCCCCGTTTCATAGCCTCGACCGCTGTGTCCACCGTCCCGAAGGCGGTCATGAGAATGACCCCGATGTCCGGATAGAGACGCCTGACCTCCGCCAACAACTCCGTCCCCAGCATCCCTTTCATCCGCAAATCCGTCAACACGACGGCATAGTCTTGCTCGGCCAACAGCTTCAAGGCCTCTTGCCCGCTCCCTGCTGTCGTGACCTGATGTCCACGATCCTTGAGCACATCGTGGACCAGTTCCCGCATTTCTGCATCGTCATCAACTACCAGAATTGCGCCCCAGTCTTCGGTCATGCTGCACTCCTTTTCTAATCTCGTTTATTTCGTTTGTTTGGTTTGTCTCGTTTGTTTGGTTGAATCAGATTAACCAAATGAACCAAATCAACCAGATAAACCAAGCAAACCAGAATGAGAGGCTAGCCCTTTGCCCTAGAATGGGTCAAGGCTACTCTGGCGCAAAAAGCCACAGACAACCTTCCCGTTTGGGGAGGAACGCCCCACTATTCTCCTATTACTGATAGTTCATCCGACTAATGGGCATGGTTGTGCAAAGGCGGGACCATAGACCAGTGAACTATGGTGACTTACCTGAATTGTGGTACCACCTTCAATGTGAGTTATACCCTGTGAATTCCCTGTTCTGACGAACGCGTGGACTTCGTGGAAACCGTCGAAAGCCCCACAGGATGGATCTTTCCGTAGAACGAGCCTGCGAATGAAGACGCAACAGATGCAATATTCCCTGTATATTTCTCCTTGAGTTCTAACTCCAAGTGCAACACGACCGGCCCTGATAGGCTAAGGTTTTCTCATCTGTAAAGAAAAAGAACACTTGCAATCCCCATGAACTGGGAGCACAATCCCCCGCGAAACGGCCCTCTACGAGCATCTTCAGCAATCCGGAAGATAGAAATGCCGACTCAACAGGAACGACGGGATAGTGAGCGTGTCCCCTGCAAACTCGTGTGCCTCTTCGAGTTGACGACACCTGCTGGGGCTGATGCTGTGACGTTGATTACGGGATCCGGCCACGTCATCAATCGTAGTGGTAGAGGCCTGCTGCTCTTGCTTCCAGAGAAAGTGAACAACCAACAGGTGGTTGAGATTCAGGTGCCCTCAGAGGTAAGGAAAGAGCAGAGGACCAAACTCGTGGAAGTCTGTTGGACTCGCCCCATTGAGGTGGACGCCCAAGACAAGATGTACCTCGCTGGTACGCGCTTCCTCTTCGAGCTTCCTCCTCCTAGTCAGTCGCCGCAGATTCTCTAACGCCTCAAATCCCGCCTTCGGCGCCACAGTCATTGAGGCCTCTTGTCCGCTCCCTACTGGTTCATCTGGTCTATCTCGTCTGTCTGGTCTATTCCGTCTGTTCGGTTTGTTTCGTTTGTTTGGGTGAATCAGACTGACCAGATGAACCAAATCAACCAAATAGACTAGATAGACCAGAAGCCACCTGCGGACTATGGCACTATTGTCCCACTCGCTCTTGCGCCTCCACTCCCTGCTCTCCTACAATTGGCCTTGTTGCAAGGCCTCCATGGCTTGGCCCCGCCATTACATGAAACGGTTGAATTTGAAGAGCCTGGGAGGATTGTCCAGTCAATGAATGGTCAAAGAATCCTTGTGAGCGTCTGGCTGGGTTTGCTCCTGCTGGCATCCGGCTGCGTGAGCAGTGGCAACCCTTCCATTGTGGATCAAGACCGCATCGCGCAGATCAAACTCAACATAGCCACGAACGTAGATGTGCGGCGGATACTGGGAAAACCGAATGACATTTCCCGCCACTCGGGTAGCTACTCACCATTGCCTGGCTTGCCTCCTTCAACCGCTCTGACCAATGTAGAGGTATGGAACTATACCTATAACAATGTGGATGTAACCGCGGCCAACTTCATTGTAGGTCTGTTTGCCGGTGGGGCCCCTTCCAGCATCAACACATTCACAGTGTTCTATGACGAACAGGGCATTGTCCGCCACCTTTCGTCAACACAATCTGAGGGTCGCTCAGGACTAGGAACGAGACAGGAATGGAAGCCCATAGACTGAGGGGCTGCTGAACACCTTGCGGCGGTCCTATTCGAAGAAGTCCTGCGCGTTCCTGTCGTCGTCTTCGATGTGTTTGAACACTATGAACCCTACCGGAATTATTCCAGTTGCTACACCGAGCATCGCGAGCCAAACAGCCCAAGGCTTGTTGGGCACGACTTCTTCTGCGAGAAAATAGGCGGCGATGAGAGACGCGCAGATGAATAAATATTTTGCGAACCAAAGTGGCGCGCCAATCAGATCACATAATTTGCGCGCGCCGAAGACGATTCCGATCGCCAGCGCCAGCCCGAGAATGCCGCCCATGAAGAGCCTCATGCTCAATAGATCTAGCAGGATGCTGAAAAAGTCCGCCAGCGGCGTTCTCGCATCGCTCAGAGGCTCAACGTACCGAAGCGTACGCCTCGCCTCTTCGCTCGCTGCGGCCTTGCTGGACGGCCTTTTTGAGCATCCTGCGGCTATTTTGAAATCAGCGCCATGTAGAAGATTCTAATGGTGGTTTATGAATAAACCGAGTTTTTCCGCAGCCTGTTAGAGGGACTCTTTCCACGTATCCACTCGGGTAGATAGGCTGAAGGATTTTAGGGGATGGGTTTCTTGCCCAACGAGGATTCGTCTCTGCTTGAACCCAAGGTCGTAGAAATCGAAAATATGTTGAAGGGATTGGTTCGTGCTTTGCAAAATCATGTGCAGTCTTCAGCCGTCAGCCTGAACACCTGAGTCGTTACCTTTCTTCCAGACATGTTCACCAGCAGATTATCGATCAAGCGGATCGAGCCGATTCGAATTGCGCCCAAGAGTACCGCACGAGCTGCAACGGCAGACAGAGGCTCCAGACTGTCCGGATCGCAGACGGCCAGGTACTCGACATGAATGGCCGGCTCCTGTTCGATGGTCTGCTGCATGATCCGTTCGATCGTAGCCACGTCGCTCTTTCTACCCTCGATTATCTGTCTGCCGGTTTGGAGCGATCGAAAAAGCAAGGGAGCCATCCGACGTTCGTGCGGGCTGAGATAGACATTACGCGAACTCATAGCCAGCCCGTCGCGTTCTCTGACGGTTGGACGTACCAGAATCGCCACGCCGAGATTGAGATCCTTCACCAGTTGCCGAACCAGCGCTGTCTGTTGGTAGTCTTTCCGGCCGAACAAGGCAAGATGTGGCTGTACCATGCCGAAGAGTTTCGTCACCACCGTGGCAACGCCGGAAAAATGATGAGGTCGGGCCGCCCCCTCCCATCGGCGCGCGAGCGCCGGTACAGTCACGGTTGTTTGAAAGCCTTCTGGATACATGGCCCTGGCTGTCGGTTCAAAACAGACATCCACCCCTTCCGCTCTGCAGAGTGCGCGATCCTTTGCGATGGGCCGCGGGTACTTCGTCAGGTCTTCTGTCGGCGCAAACTGCGTTGGGTTCACGAAGATACTCACAACGAGCGCATCGCATTGTAATCGTGCGGCTCGAATGAGGGAGCGATGGCCGTCATGCAGCGCGCCCATTGTGGGGACGAACCCGATGGTCACCCCTTCCCGGCGTAATCCTTCGCTCCATGCGGTCATGGATCGTGGGGTGCGGATAATCTTCATGAGCCTGGGGGTGGACTGCAAGCAGGGCGAGACCCATAGCGGGTCGAGGGTTGAGGAAACAGGAGGCGAACCTCCGGCTGCTTCCCGGCTTCGGCGAGCAATTGGCTGATTGTGCGCTGGAGTAACGGATGGACGAACAGCGGATCGAGTTCGCTCATCGGCATGAGGACGAACCGGCGACGGTGCATGCGAGGATGCGGCACCACGAGATCCGGTTCGTCGATGATCTGTTGGCCGTAAAACAAAATGTCCAGATCCATAGTTCTGGGGCCCGATCGGTTCTCCTCATCGCGTCCGAGCGAGCGCTCGATCTCCCGGAGTATAGCCAAGAGGCTTTTCGGAGTGACATCCGTTTCAAGCTGCACGACCCCATTCAAGAACCAGCCATCGCCAGGCTGGGCATGGTCGTTTACAGGCTCGGTTTCATAGAGCAACGACACCCCCGAGAGTTGGGAGTGCGGAAGGAGGCTCAGCAACGTCACCGCACGATCGCAGAAATCGACTCGATCCCCGATGTTCGACCCAAACCCAATGAAGACTGTTTCTCTTCCCACTCTCTCTTCCCCCCCCCGGGATGACCGTGACGCGAGATGGCCAGAGGCGTTGAGGTGAGGGGCGACTGCGCGCGTTGAACGAGCACCGTTTCATCGTGCGCGTTCCGCGAGCAAGCAACTCGACTCGGCGCCTCTGCTCTAGCCTAGAAACCCGCCTTCTTAATACGCTCCACCGCTTCTGCCAGTCTTTCTTTCGAAGTGCACACGGTCATCCTGATATATCCTTCGCCCGGCGCACCGAAGCCGTTGCCAGGTGTCGTCACGATTCCGGCTCTCTCCAGCAAGTGCGCCGTGAAAGAAGCGGAGCTGTATCCCTTCGGCACCGTGACCCAGATATAGAACGCAGCCGGAGGCGGATCCACTTCCAGTCCAAGCTGTTTGAGGCCTGGGACGAGGGTGTCGCGCCGTTCCTGATAGATCTTGCGCAAGCCATCCGTCACTGAATCATCCAGGTTGAGCGCAGTGATGCCTGCCTCCTGAATGGCCTGGAAACAGCCGGAGTCGAGGTTGCTTTTCACCTTGCCGAGTCCAGCCAAGATGTGCTTGTGTCCGACGGCAAATCCGAGGCGCCAACCGGTCATGTTGTAGGTCTTCGAGAGCGAGTGGAACTCGATCCCTACGTCCTTCGCGCCATCCACTTCCATGAAGCTCGCCGGGGGGTTGCCGTCGTAGAAAATCTCCGAATAGGCTGCGTCGTGGCAGACGATGATCTGGTTCTCCTGGGCGAACTCCACCACTCGCTTAAAGTAGTCCTTGCTCATGATGACCGACGTCGGGTTATTCGGGGAGTTCAGGAACATCAGCTTCGCCTTTTTCGCCACGTCCATAGGAATGGCTTTCAAGTCCGGCAAGAAGCCATTCTGCTTCGTGAGCGGCATGAAGTGCGAGATGCCGCCGGCGAAACTGGTCCCGACGGGATAGACCGGATAGCCGGGGCTCGGGACGAGCACGATATCGCCCGGATCGACGAATGCGAGTGGAATATGTCCGATACCTTCCTTCGAGCCAATTAATGTCAGAACTTCATCTGCCGGGTCGAGTGTGACGCTGAAGCGTCGCTTGTACCAGTCGGCGACGGCTTTCCTGAACGACAGCATGCCCTCATACGAGGGATATTGATGGTGCTTGGGATCCTTGGCTGCTTTCGCCAGGCTGTCGATGATCGGCCCCGGCGTCGGCAGATCTGGGTCGCCGATGCCAAGATTGATGATGTCAATGCCCTTGGCAATTGCCGCCTGCTTCATCTTGTCGATGGCAGCAAACAGATAGGGAGGCAGGGTCTTGATTCGTGTGGCAACTTCGATGGGAAAACCAGACATGTCCGATCCTCTCCTTTGTAAATCAATCGTCATAAAGTCGGAAGGTCATCAAGTCGTAAAGTCTTCAAGTCAGGGAAATTCAAGTAGACTTTCGACTTGATGACGTTCGGACTTTTCGACAATGAAACTAAGCGTACAGCAGGAGCAAGGAAGTAATCAACGCTGAGGAGAGAGAAGATGGCCGATCAGCCGATCGGCCATCTGATGGAGTTGCGGCAGATGGGGGAGGGCTGTTGTTTTTACCTGTTGCGCAGCCAAGCGCGCTTTCGTGAGGTCTGGCGCACATTCTTGGCACAATGAGTCGATACCGTTCTGTTCCATCTCCAAATGAAACAGAAGTCCGTAGGCGCGAGCGCCATAGCGGAAGGCTTGCAAGGGGGCGATGTCGGAGCTTGCCAAGGGCACAGAATCTTTGGGGAGGTCGAACACCTCGCCATGCCACTCGAATACCTCGAACGACTCCGGCAACGTGCTGAACACAGGGTCTTGTTTTGCCTCAGCCGTCAGCTTGACTTGCGTCATGCCGATTTCCAACGCTTTGCCAGAACGTATGGTGGCGCCTAACGATTTCGCCATGAACTGGCTGCCCAGGCACACGCCGATTACAGGCGTGCCGGCGTGAAGCGCTGAACGAATAAACGCTGTCTCATCCGCAATCCACTGATCGGGGTCGTTCACCGACATCGGCCCACCCATCACGATCAACAGATCGCCTGCATCTTTCGGAAGTCCGTCTTGCGGGACGAGGTAACGTTCCAGGCTCACGCTTCGCTCAGTCAGCGCTGTCGCAAAAGCTCCGGGCCCTTCAAAGGGAACGTGTTTCAGGCAGACTGCGCGCATCAGAATACCTCGTGCAATGACAATGGACGATAACTATTCGTGCCCGGTAGTTCTTCTAGCAGGCTGCGGGAAAACCATTTCGGCCTCGTAGAACATCAATGGCCTGCAGGTCTGGGACAAGCCCGGTCTATCTGGTCTCTCTGGTTTATCTGGTCTGTCTCGTTTGTTTGGTTGAACCAGATAGACCAAATAGACCAGATAAACCAAATGAACAAGACAGGCTGGCGGACTTTTTCAGCATCCTGCTAATTGGAAACATACACGGTCGCCGTATTGACAGCAAGGACTGTCTCATGAGAAAGGGGCTAGCTGAACGATCCATTCAAAATTGAGATGGGAGCTGCGTAAGCGATTGGTATCTCGGTTTTATCGTTGTGGCGCCTTCCGTCTCTCCTCTAGCTGTTCGGCTCCTGCCGCGCTACAATTCGCCTCATGAAACAATCGATCAAGTCGAAAGACGATCTGCGTTGGCTGCTGGGCCATACCGGCGGATTTCGCGGCGGCTATGTGACGGATGTGCAGGTGGCGAAGCGGCGCCTGTTGGATGAAGCTTCGGGCCGTGAGGTAGCGGCGGGAACTACGGTCACAGTCGTGGTCCGTTATCGTATTCGCCAGATGGCGCGCGTTGCGAAACTCACGATGACCGGGGTGACGGATTTCTCGATGTTCGAACAGGAGGGGGCGGACTGTTCGACACTGGGGGTGATCCAAGCGGAGTTGACCGACGGAAGACTCCGTTTCTGGTTCGACCCGCAGGGCGAACTCTATGTCGTGTGCGAGGAAGCGCAGCTGGAGGAGGTGGCGGCACCGAGCCTTGAATCCTTGTCGCTAGAGCAGGTAGCTCAATGGACCTTTCAAAGTGAAATGCCGGATTGGCCGACGGTCATCTGGCTCTTGGCGGAACTGGATGTGGCCGGTGTGCCCTGTACCTGGCGGGCCACGACAGCATCATCCGGGCGGCATTCTTCCATTCAGTGGGAGGGGGATTTGCTTCCGGCATCGATGCAGGGAGCAAAGGGTGTCACAGGGGTTCACTGCATGTTGTATGGGCCGGTCGATGGGCCAGGGTTCGGTGTGGTGCTGCGGGTTCGCGGGGTGCAGGATCGCCGCACCGGGCAGGTGCTCTCGCTCCTGGCAGATCTGATCGCCCAACGATTCTCGGGTCAGTGTCTGGTGGGTAATACGATAATTCCCGGCGGGGAATGGCAGAATTGGAAATCGTTCGAACAGCAGCGCGGGGCCGATGGGTAGTAGACGAAAGTGGGTCTGGTCTGTCTGGTTTGTCTAGTTAGCTTTGCTCAACCAAATAGACGAGACAGACCAAATAGACCAGATGAACCAGATCAGCCCAGAGCCTGTCCGCTGGCTTGTTCCGAAAGACGCGTGCCGTTGATATGTGCGTAGGTTGCAGCGCCGTTCCCGTTTTTCACGCCGTTGATGTGTGTCTTTCCGTTCCCGTTCTTTCCGTTCACACATTCCACCAAAGCCCAGAGCCGCATCGGATTTACATTCTGCCTCCGAGCGACGTGCAGCGGCGTTCCTTCCAGCACGGTCTGGAGCGCCAGGTCTGTGCGCCATCCTAAGTTCTTCGTGATGGGGGACAGCACTTTTTCGATGGCGGCGATGAATTTATTGTCGTTGGCGAAATGATTGAGCATGATGATCCGTCCGCCTGGCCGGCAGACGCGGATCATTTCGCTGACGACCTTGCGGTAGTCGGGGACAGCGGTGACGACGTAGGCCGCGACGACTGTGTCGAAACTATCGTCTTTGAACTCCATCGAGCCGGCATCCATCCGATGCAATTGCACGTGGTCCATCCGGTGTTCTGCCGCTCGCTGTTTCGCTTGATCCAGCATGCCTTCTGAGAAATCGATACCGACAATCTGGCAATGGCGGGGGTACATCGGCAGGGCCAAGCCGGTTCCGACTCCCACTTCGAGGATTTTTTCATGAGGCTGGGCGTTCAAATTCTGAATGATCGACTGGCGTCCTTCGTGAAACACCTTTCCGAAAACTCGATCGTAGATCTTGGCGTACGAGGTATAGACGCGCTCGACCTTCGCTAAATCCATATCACCTCCGACTTCACATTAAAGGCGACTTGCGCTCCTCGACCAGCGAGGGATGAGCAGACTGCCGTAACTGCTTAGGTGTAAAATACTTGTGCGGCGGAGCACCTGAGAGGAGCGAGGGGACCCGCCTGACCAGCACCGAAGCTACAATAGCCAACTCACTGAGACGAGTCAACAGATTATCTTAGGCCCATCCCTTGATTCGCCTGCGCCCCTGTGGGATAGGTACTGGCATGATTTTCGCTGGCTTTTTCGCCGGTGCCATGTGTCTCGGTCTCATTCTCGGAGACTGGCTCTACTTCGTGCGCCTTACGCCGGATGCCGGTCGATATGGATGCGGAGTGGCGCGCACACACGATCGATTCACACATACAGCCATGACGCAGCTGGCCGGCCGGTTCGATGCCGGCGGGGTCTTGGCCTTGCCGCATGGGACGGCCCGGTATTACCAAGATGTGAACCAGATTGTGATTCGCCAAAAATACCGGCTGTTTGCTATGGGTTTTCGAACCTTGTGGCCGTTGAAGGGATTGATCTCCCTGTCTCCGGAAGGCGACGCGCTCGCGGTGCTTTGCCGAAAGCTCACTCCCTGGTCCTCGGCGCTTCTCACCGGTCTCTGGTTCGCCGTGGTGGCTGTCGGTACGGTGGGGGCGGTGATCTCCTTGTTCGTCGAGGGAGAAATGGCGGCACCCGGCGGAGCGGTGTTGGCGTTCGGGATTATAGGGTTGGGAGCTGTTTTTTTACTCTCAGGCGCCATTACAGTCGTCTTTGCATATCGGCTGGAGAACGCCCGGCTCATGATGCTGTATCAAGAACTCCGGGAGGCGATCGAAGGACCAGGATTGCCGTCCTGAGATGAGACCTGTCTATTTGGTTGATCTGGTTTGTTTTGTTTATTTGGTTTGTTTAGTTCATCGAGTTGGTCTGATTCAACCAAACAAACAAGACAAACCAAATAGACCAAATAAACAAGCTCAGGAGAGATACAGACTTAAGAACTGATCATATTCAGCAGAGAGATTCAGGCTGGATCGGTTGCGGGCGAGACCGGCAATGATGCCGCGATGTTTCTGGCTGAGCCCGGACGATTCAAAGGCCTGGCGAAAGTGCCGCCAGCGCGCGGTCGCATCGGTGGCCAGACTCTCACGCTCTACGGGCGGCAGAGCGTGAATCGAGGTCGTGAAGGAACGAATGGCCTTCTCTACGCTCTCATAGGGCGGCGCCAGCTTGAGCTGGGCATAGAACGTTTCGAGGTGATGGCGGAATTCCTCTCGAAGCGCCAGGGTGTGATCGGTTGGGGAAGCAGTCGGTTCAGACATAGTAATCAGAAGGATGATACGAGAAGCATCACCGTTGTGACAACAGGCTTGGGCAAGCCCAGTCTGTCTGGTTGATCTGGTTTATTTAGTGCATCGAGTTGGTCTGATTCAACCAAATAAACCAGATAGACCAGATAGACCGAACAGACCAGACAGACAAAACGTTTCACTTTTCACGACGACAAGGCAGGCTTTTTGAGCAGCCCTTGGAACGACAGCCTTGACCTCAACCTCAGCCTGCGCCTGGAGGCGCAGCCTTGAGTGGAAGGGCGGTCCAGGTTGCGCCGGCGTCGGTCGAGCGGTAGAGGCCGCTGCCATTTGTGCCGGCATAGAGGAGGCGCGGATCGCGCTGGCTCATTGCAAGGGCTCGAATGTTCAGTGAGCCCAGTCCGCTGTTGATCGCCATCCAGGTCTGCCCGCTGTCAGGGCTTTTCCAGACTCCCCCGGGCCCTCCAATATAGAGGGTTTTCGGCTGGGTCGGGTCGAGGAGAATACTACTGATGAACAGATCTGGGAGCGATTGCCCGATCCGCTCCCATTGCTCTCCGCGCGTTGCAGTGCGGAAGAGGCCCTTCGTGGTTCCGGCATAGACGATGTCCGGGTTGACCACATCGAAGACAATGACATTGACCCCCAGCGCCATCGCCCCCATCAGCTCCTTTTCCGGAATCAGTCCATTGTTGATTTTCTTCCACCCCATTCCAGCGCTGTCGGATCGGTAGACCCCTCCCGTCGTTCC
>JAABQN010000139.1 GCA_011391455.1 Nitrospiraceae bacterium | reverse complement strand
TGGAGACGGTGCGCGAGTTCATGGCCGGGGCGGCGGTGTCGCTGATCCTGGATTTCCCGTTCCTTCTCATCTTCGCGGCGGTGATGTTCGCCTATAGCTGGCAGTTGACGCTCATTGCCCTGGGGATCCTCTTCGTGGTGGCGGGGCTCTCGGTCGCGGTGACGCCCCTCCTGCGCGCCCGGCTCAACCGCCAGTTCCTGCTCGGGGCGCGGAACCAGGCGTTCCTCACCGAATACGTGGCTGGGATGGAGACCGTGAAGTCGCTGCAGATGGAGCCGCGCCTCGAAGGAAGGTACGACGACATGCTCGCCTCCTACCTTGCCGCGGGCTTCGCCACGCGGCAGCTCTCCAACACCTACAACGTGATCGCCAATGCGCTCGAACAGGCGATGACCCTCTCTATCTTGTGCGTGGGAGCGCTGCTGGTGATGCGGAACGACGGCTTCACCATCGGGATGCTGGTCGCGTTCCAGATGTTCGCGAGCCGGCTGTCGCAGCCGATGCTGCGCCTGGCAAGCCTATGGCAGGAGTTCCAGCAGGCGAGCATTGCCGTGAAGCGCCTCGGGGACATCATGGACGCGCCGGCCGAGCCCCATGTGCTCACCCCCGGAAGGACGGCCGAAGGCAAGGGAGAAGTCCGGATCGAAGGGCTTTCCTTCCGGTACTCGCCGGACCACCCCTTCCTGTACCGGAATCTGAGCCTCTCCCTGAAGCCAGGCAAGCTTACCGTGCTCACCGGCCCGTCGGGCTCTGGGAAGAGCACCCTGGCGAAGCTGCTCCTGGGCTTCTACCAGCCCACCGACGGCAAGATCGAGATCGACGGCAAGGACATCCGCCATCTTTCCGCCAACGAGCTTCGGCAGTATTTCGGCATCGTGCCCCAGGAAACGTATTTGTTCAGCGGCACCATCTACGAGAACCTGATCGCGGCGAACCCCAATGCCGGATTCAACGACGTGGTACAGGCCTGCAAGGTCGCGGAGATCCATGAGGTGATCGAGAAGCTGCCGCAGGGGTACAACACGGTAATCGGGGAGCACGGGGTCGGGTTGAGCGGCGGGCAGAAGCAGAGGCTGGCGATTGCGCGGGCGGTGCTGAAGCGCCCGCGGATACTGATCTTCGATGAGGCGACGAGTGCATTAGACCAACAGACGGCTGAGCGCTTTGCTCACACAATCAACAAATTGAAGAGTTTTGCAACGGTCGTCTTCATTGGCCACCAGCTTCCCAAGGGGCTTGCAGCAGACGAATTTGCTTCTCTTGCCGGTGAGCGATCAATACAAATGCGGGTCGTTGAAAGCGACGAATCTGAGTAAGTTCCCAATTACCGAGATAGCGGGAGGCAAGATGGCGGCTGTTTGGCAGAGAACAATGGGGGCGACCTTAGTGGCGGTCATGACCAGTTGGTGTATCGCTGCTACGCCGAGCCCCAAGTCTCCTTCGTACAAGCTGCGGGAAGGAAAGGGCTACACGGTCTGTGAGGCCTATCTCAAGAACCTGCGCGCGTTCCGTCCTGACGAGCCGAGCCCTGTTTGCACGCCACGGCCACATTCAACGATGAAGCAGTTCAAGGAGTTGAGTTGGGAGCAAATGGACGTTGGCGCTCACCTAAGACAGATTTATGAGGCTGAGATGACTTGGTGGTCATTTGCCGGCCATCCAGAGCGGCATCCTTCATTCCCTGACTGGCGAGCGGAGTTTGAGGCCGAACTTGGGTCTGGACTTATTCACCCTAGCTTGAAGCGTACGACTATCGAATTTGCCGCCGGGAAGCCCCAGAAGTTCGTGGAATATGCGAGAAACCCGAGAGGATGCGAGACCGAGTTGGCGAGTCAGCTCTATTCGAAGAACGTGGGACATCGCCTATTCATTGTTGACGAGTCGACGGGCGCTTTCAAGCCCGATGCGGTAGTAAGCAGGAATGGCGGTGAAGTCCTCCTGTTTGACGACAGACCGATTGTGGTCACCGCTGACATGGGCGCGAATGAGGTGTACGTGTGGGTACAGGTGCCAAACATCTCGGTGTTTGCAGCGGCACGCCGTTGTGTCATTGACGTTTTAGAAGCGAGATAGCGGGTTAGATGTGGGAGAGTAAGTTCCTCCTCTTCAAGCGAAGTCTCTGAGATCGAAAGGGCCAATTTATGACGCTTACTGTTCGTGAGGACTTTCACCCAGGTCCACCGTTCGATCCCAATAATTTGACCCAACGCTATGTCGATTTGCGATTCGACATGCTCTCTGCATTCGAGAGCAACGAGTCCCTCTACTACGACACATCAGCGAAGCCGAAATTGACTATCGGGTATGGCTTCAATTTGGAAGTGAGAGACATCTTGGCAGTAGTGCTTGCGGAACTCGGCGCCCCGCCAGAACAGGTTGATGCTTTTCTTAGTATTACTCGAACCGGCGGACCAATAAGTACTGTTCAGGGGAACTTGGACTTCTTGCTTGGGCGGCCTTTTGAACTCAATGCTTCAGAAGCAAGGAGTGTGTTCGACGGGATTGCAGGATCAAAAGAACGGACCTTGCTTGCGATACCCGAGATTGGCCAAATGCCGGAGTCCTATGAGCGTGCTGTATTGTTCTCGCTGGCATACAACAATCCCAACAAGCTCATTAGAGATGGACTGAAGCGCGCGCTTGATCGAGGCGATCGCGCCGAAGCATGGTACGAAATTCGTTACAACTCAAACGGAGGCGATACCCGGAGTGTGGGGATTGCAAGGCGACGGTTCTACGAGTCTGAGTTGCTTGGGCTCTATGATCAAGCGACAGATCTCGATGAGGCGCGGAAGATTTACAGAACACTGCAGTTGCACAGGAAACAGATCCTCGCGTATGAGTCCCGCTTTGGTTTGACACCTCGTGGCGTGCGAGGTGTGGATACGACGCTTCAAGGTCTGACGGGCATTGAAGCCGCAAATGCCACGGGAACAGGAGGCTATCCACTCAATCATCTGCCAGCTCTGAAAGTTCGCAGCCTTGTGGAGATCTTGGATGTAGCGGGTGGAGCAAGAGCGAGAATCTTCGAGGATATTCGCAATAGGTACGGTCAGCACATTTCCCAGGCACAGCTTGATGAGATTCTTCCTGCTGACATATATCTGGCGCCGGGACGCGCTCGTTCCAGTGACACATATAACGCGAACTTTGGCGGGGAACTGAACGCCCGCGAATGGACTCCGCCTGATCCGATTGCCGGATCTGACGAGATGTCGATCAAGAACCTTCTGATTGGTGAATCTGGAGACGACGTACTCGTTGGCGGTAAGGGCGACGACATTCTCCTGGGCGGTACGGGTCACGATGTTTACTATTTTCGACCGGGAGACGGACAGGATGTAATTCTTGATGAAGATGGTAGAGGAGAGATTTTCCGAAACAATCAGAAGCTCGCGATCGGAGTGAAAGTTAGCGAGGGGGTATGGATGCATGGCGACACAACGTTCACAAAGACCGGTGCCAGGGAATTGACAGTAACGTTTCTCGATACCCCGACGGACGGGATAACGCTGAACGAGTTTGACTTTGCACAAGCCGGGTTGGATTTCGACGGCATCAAGCTTATCGACGCACCCACGGCCCCTGCAGTGGAGGTGCCCGCGACCACGCGCGACATATTGGGCGATCGGCTACCCGTGCAAGCCACCGATACGCTTCCTGCGTATGGGACCGCAACCTTCAGTAACAGTCCGAACTACTTCACGATCATTGAGGGAGCGTCCGTCGACATTCCGAGCGATTGGATTGTGATGGGCGGCACCAATGACAAGACGTTTGTGAGTTCGGAGGTAGTGGACGGGGTGCAAACCGACCTCTACCGGATCACTCAATACACCATTCTGCATGGCTTCGACGACGGTCTGGGCAACGCGATCCCGAGCGCCACGCCCGATCCGGGCCACGACGAGACGCTCTGGGACAGCCCCGGCAACGACGCGATCCTCGCCGGCGATGGCAACAACGTGATTCAGGCCACGCGCGGCGGCGATGACTGGATTGTCACTGGTGGGGGCGACGACACGATTACCGACTCGGGTGGCAGAAACGTCATCGATGCGGGCGCGGGGATCGACTGGATCGAGACGGGCGCGGAGGACGACTGGATCCTCGGGGGCGAGGGCGATGATGTCATCACCGATGCGGGCGGTGCAAACCTGATCGAGGCGGGCGCGGGACGAGACATCGTGGTGGGAGGCAGTGACGCCGACTGGATCGAAGGAGGATCGGAAGGCGACATCATCGACGGCGGGGAAGGCAACGACACGCTGTTTGGCGATTCGAGCGCCGGACAGACCCTGACCATCGACCAGGCAATCGCCCAGGGTGAAACGGGCGAACAGGCAGCCGGCCCGGGAGATTTGCTGGTTGGCGCTGCGGGCGACGATGTGCTCCTAAGCGGTAGTGGGGCCGATTTCCTCGCCGGCGGCGAAGGTGAGGACGTGATCGTCGGCGGGGCGGGCGACGACACGATCTATGGTGACCGGTCGGTCACGAGTGCGTCACTCGGGTGGTCGGTGGTATCACGCACCCGTATCGATTCTGACAACGGTACGGATTTTGTTGTCTTGCTGTCGAGTCTGACTACCACTGGAGACGTCGCGGACGGCGGATTGGACGTGATCTACGGCGGCGCGGGCGCGGACTGGGTCTATTCCGGCGCTGGCGACGACACTGTCGACGGTGGTGAGGGCAACGACGTTTTGTTGGGGGAGGGTGGCAACGACGCGTTGAGCGGTGGGGATGGAGACGATTTTCTGGCTGGCGATTCCGGGGTGGCGTCTGCGGCGGGTCTCGCTGGCGACGACTTCCTGGACGGAGGCGCTGGTGACGATGAACTCGTCGCTTCTGAAGGCAACGATATTCTCTACGGCGGCGAGGGTGATGACGTTCTCAGCGGGGGCGACGGCGACGACACGCTATACGGTGGCGCCGGACTTGACGTGCTTGCCGGTGGCGCGGGCAAGGACACGTACTTCTACTACACCGGTGATGGCCAGGACTTCGTCGTGGACACCGTGTCGGGCGCCGGCGATCCGGAGGCGAGCGTGCTGGTGCTTGGCCCCGGAATCAGTCCGGAGGACGTGAAGTTCCGCATCGGTTCGCTGGTGGTGGATCTGGGCAACGGCGATGCGATCCATATAGAAGGATTCGACGCGGAAGACCCCCTCGCCACGCCGGTGCTCGATGCCATCGAGTTTCAGAGCGGCGGGTTCATGGCTTTCGACGACATCCTTGCCCAGGGTTTCGACATCGACGGCACGGAAGGCGACGACTACATCAAGGGCACCGCGGTCACCGACCGGATTGACGCGAAGGGCGGCAACGACATCATCGAGGCGGGGGCGGGCGACGACACGATCATCACGGGCGAAGGCGCGGACATCGTCTTTGGCGGGGCGGGCGACGACGCCATCTTCGCGGGCGACGGGGACCTCATCATCGATGTGGAAGGAAGTAACACCCTGGACCTGACGGCCTATGCCGGCCTTACCCAGGCCAATCTTGAGATCACGCAGTACCGCGCGCCCGACGGCGACATCTACCTCAACTTCCACGTGCGGGACGACCTGAACCC
>JAABQN010000138.1 GCA_011391455.1 Nitrospiraceae bacterium | reverse complement strand
AATGGGCGGTTTCGAACGACATTCGGTACTACTACCTTGAGGTCGAACACCGATTCTTTCGCACGCTTCGAGCACTAGGGTTCCCTTGTGAAATGATAGGAGCGCCGGTGGTGCTTCCACCAGCGGGAGCCAGTTCCGTGGCAGCGCTGTACGACATGGTTCGATTTGACGAAGAGAACGCGATAAAAAAACCGCAGTTACTGAACTGGATGTCCTCAATTGAGACGCTACAGGGCGAGATGATTGTGGGACGGACTTCGGCTTATTCAAACTGCGAGCGGTTGACGGTAGTGGATGCGGCGGCGTGATGATGGACGAGGTGACCTTCGGCTCAGGAGAGGCCTGTGGCCCTCTTGCGAGGAACGCAAGAAAACCGACTCTGATTACACCACATTCGGGAGGCCGTGTTGGAGGGCGGTCGCAACCGCATGGGAGCGCGAGGTGACGTCCAGTTTCGAGAAGATGCTTTCCACATGGAACCGTACGGTTCGTTCGGTTACGCCTATGATTTTGGCAATCTCCCAGTTCGTCTTGCCGTTTTTCACCCAGTTGAGGATCGTCATCTCGCGCAGCGTGAGCTCCCTGACGCAGGGAGCAACCGCTTGCGAACTCCTTGGGGCAGTGCGTAAGAGGGCAAGATGGACGTGGTACCCAAAGTACTCGACGAGCGGCACATACCGTTTTGCATCCACTCGTTCAGCAGAGGCAAATGAGCAAAAGGTCCCGACTCCGCATGCGGGATCCGCCGATCCCGTTGTGATCCCATCCCCCAGACCAAACTCCTTCGCCGCCTCCATAAATTCGCGCTGCTTGTCCGAGTTTGCAGCCTTGTAGGTCGCTTCCCAATGTTGTGTGCCTGGTTCCCGTAAGGCGGTCTGGAAGACCGGATCGACTTCAAAGTACCCCTTCTGCCAATAGAGGCGAAGCCATTCTTCCGGATAGCTGACATTGAGTACGTTGGTAAAGCCCTCAAATACGCCCGTGCGACTGAGTTTTGCAAGTCCACCTATCACCCGGGTAAAAGGAAACAGGGCTTGAAACCGTGCGAGCACATCTTTGACATCTTCGGGGCTTTCTGATTGCACCGCGAAGTGCAGAACCTCGATAAAACCTTCGCACTCGGTTTTGCTTAGCCGGGCAAATAGTTCTTTGGGGAAGGGGCGCTTTCCCTGGACATGTGCCATTGATGGCTCCCGATAGAATGGTTCGAATGAACGCTACCATACTACATGGTGGATTTACGAGAAGGTATTTTGGCCCTAGCGAGATTTCTCTCAATCGGCTATATCCTCTGGAAGATTCTGCCGCTTTCCTTCTCCTGTAATACGTAAGTTTCAATCTGTCAGCTAACGGATGGCGCTCTGTAAGGATTATGGTATGTGGAACCAACGATATCTTTTGGCTCTAGGGCTAATCTCATTACTCTGTCCGTCTCTTGGACATGCGCAGGCGCTTCGGTTCCAGCCACAGGGAGCGGCGGCGGCGGGGCAGGGGAATGCCTTTGCCGCGCAGGCCGATGATGCTTCGGCCATTCACTACAACCCAGCCGGGCTGAGTCAGGTAGATGGAATCCAGGTCATCACTGGAACAGCCCTGCTTGGGGGGTCCGTCAAGTTCAATAGCCCGACCGGGACAGATAGTCGAGGGGATTTTGGGGGCAGTGTCGCGCTTCCCCCGCCTAGCCATTCCTACGTGAGTGCGAACTTAGGAGCTCTCGGATGGGATAGTCTGTCGAAGGTGACGGTCGGACTCGGTCTGATTTCGCCATTCGGTTTGAATATCCGCTATCCGCTGGATGGCCCTTTCAATACCGCTATCACCACTGCAGCGCTTCCGCTCATCGATATCAAGCCGACCTTGGCCTATAAGCTGAACGACCAGTTGGCCATCGGAGTTGGCGCCGACATCTATACCTTCGCAAGTTTTCTCGGACAGGGGCAGGCGGAACAGAAACAAATAGGCGCTGGAGTCTTTGGTATTCCAGCTGGGGCTTCCGTCGAATTCAACGGCAACGGAACGGGGGCGGGCGCAACTGTCAGCCTGCTCTACACCCCTCTGAGAAACGGCGATGGCAAACCGATCGCCTCCGTCGGGCTGGTCTATCGCACCCAGGCTGTGGTGCCGTTGAGTGGATCGTTGTTAATCAACGGGGCGAAAGTTGCCGATGCCTCCACCAATCTCGTGCTTCCTCAGATCTATACCGGAGCCATTGCGATCTGGCCGGTTCGCACGAGTGAGCGGGAATGGAAGTTGGAGCTCGACGTGGAATATGTCGGGTGGAAGTCGAATCGTGACCTCGACATCCACCTCTCCTCCGGCGGAGTCTTCCCGCAACCGCAACAATGGAAGACTGTGCCGGTCGTGGCAATCGGGACCGAATACAAATGGCTCAACCCTGCGTGGTTACCTCATTGGGATGTGGCGGTGCGATCAGGTTACACGCGCACCGAGAATCCCGTTCCTGATGTGACGTTCAACCCGGCGATCGTTTCATTATCTTCCAACACGCTGTCCATTGGGGCCGGATTCTTGTGCAAGGGCCAGGGCCGGTTTCTAGGAATGGTACCTTGCGGAGGAGCCTCCGCGCTCTGGCCCAAGGGAATCGGACTCGATGTGGCATTTCAGGAATGGTTTTATGAACCGCGCACGGTTGCCGGGAACCTTAACCCCACCGTCAATGGGACATACCATGCCTATGTTCATCTGGGAACGGTCAGCGTCAAATTCATGTTTTAGTAGCAGAATGCTGAAAAAGTCCGTCAGCATCGTTCTCGCATCGCTCAGAGGCTCAACGTACCGAAGCGTACGCCTCGCCTCTTCGCTCGCTGCGGCCTTGCTGAACGGCCTTTTTGAGCATCCTGCATGGGCACGGGGTTTTCCGCAACTTACTAAAAGAGTCATGACGGCCCGTCACAAAATCGCATGGAAGCCTAGGCTCTCGTCCAAACTGCAACAGATGACTGCATTCAACTGCGGGACGGGGTCGTGTTCGCGAGGGCCTTCCGCATCTCTGCGACGGTCTTGGCATCGAGGCCGGCTGCCGTCAATTCGTCGTCCGTAGCGGCGGCGATGTTCGCCAGGCTGCCATATTGTTTCAGCAGACGGGCCCGTTTGATCTCGCCGATGCCGATCACCTGATCGAGTTGTGAAGCCATAAGGGCTTTGCCGCGCAGCTTGCGATGGAAGGTGATGGCAAATCGATGGGCCTCGTCACGAATCCGTTGCACGAGATGGGTGGCCGGGGAATTCGCACGAAGCACAATGGGATTTTTCCGGCCTGGCAGGAAAATGCGTTCGTCTTTTTCGCCGCGTGCTTTAGCTAATCCAATAATGGGCAAATTCTGATGGCCGACCTGTTTCAACCCTTCCATAGCCGCAGCGAGCTGGCCCAATCCTCCATCGATGAGGATGAGATCCGGCCGTGCGAGATTCTCACTGTCTCCATAGCGGCGCGTGACCACTTCCTGCATGCTGGCGAAATCGTTGGCGCCGGTCACAGTTTGGATTTTGAAGCGCCGGTAGTCGGATTTCTTCATCTGGCCGTCTTCCCAGACGACCATGGAGGCGACGGACTGGTTGCCCATGGTGTTCGAAATGTCGAATCCTTCGATGCGCTGAGGCGCGACGTTCAGTCGTACGAGCCGCTTGAGTTCTTCAACCGCCTGCCGCCCGACTTCTTCATCTCGAAGATGATTGGCGACAGCCGCGCCGGCGTTCTCTTCCGCCAGGAGGAGTAATTGATGTTTGACGCCCCGCTCGGGCGCCACAACCCGGACGGCGTTTCCACGCTTGCCCGAGAGCCACTCTTCGATCACCGCGGCGTCGTCGAGGTCGGTGGGAATGAGCAGCTCTTTGGGCGGCTGACCGTCTTTGTTGTAGAACTGTTCAATGGCGGATCGAACGAGTTCCTCGTCGCCGGCGTCGGCTGAATGGGGCCAGAAAAAGTCTTTGCGTCCGATCAAGAGGCCGCCACGCACGAAGAGGATCTGGAGATCGACTGCCGAGCCTTGCCGTGCCAAGCCGATCACGTCTTGGTCGGTCGTCGTCGTTTGGGTGATGCGTTGTTTTTCAAGCGTGCGTTCGATGTTGAAAAGCCGATCGCGTAAGCGCGCCGCTTCTTCGAATTCTTCACGCTCCGCCGCCCCTTCCATCTGAGCGCGCAAGCCGTCCAGCAATTCATGGTCGCGCCCTTCGAGAAACTGGCGCACCTGCGCAACGATGTACTGGTAATCCTCTTTCGATTGATTGCCGGTGCAGGGCGCCATGCAGCGTTTGATTTCGAATTCGATGCAAGCCCGTTCCGCTTTCCCGTCGATCTCGATCGTGCAGGTGGCCAAGGGGAAGGCTTTCTTGATGACTTTCAGCGTCTCCCGCAAGGCACCTGCCGGCGTGTAGGGCCCATAGTAGAGCGCGCCGTCTTGTTGCACGCGGCGAACGATGGAGAGACGAGGGAAGTCTTCTTTGATCGGCAGCCTGAGATAGGGATACTGTTTGTCGTCCCGCAAGACGACATTGAACCGGGGCCGATACTGCTTGATCAGATTGCTTTCAAGGATAAGCGCTTCGAGTTCTGAGCGGGTGACGATCGTTTCAAGGTCTGCAATGTGGCTGACCAGGACAGTGGTTTTCGGAGAGCGGTCAGTTCCCTTTTGAAAGTAAGACCGCACGCGGTTAGAGAGAACTGCGGCCTTCCCAACGTAGAGTAACTCGCCCTGCCCGTCCCTGAACAGATAGACGCCTGGCTGGTCCGGGAGGTGGTCGAGTTTGGATTGAAGAACGTCATTCGTCATACGTCATCCGTCAATCGTAAGGATATCAGGAATGTCGCTTGGTTTTCTTCCCAGTTGACGATTGACGCGTGACGGTTGACTCAGGAGTTATTTGAGCCCGCGCACGAACGACGGGCTGAGTGTGCCCCGCGCCACTTCCGCGACCGGCCCTTTCATGGTGAGGCTGAAATCTGAGGCCACCTTGATGTTGAGACTGCCTCCCGGCATCTTCACCGTGACAGGACTCTTCACCAGCCCAAGCCGGACTGCCGCACTCGCTGCGGCACAGGAGGAGGATCCGGAGGCCTGGGTTTCGCCTGCCCCGCGTTCCCAGATCAGGATGAAGAGTTCCTTCGGGCCAACCGGCACAGCGAGTTGCACGTTAGTTCGCTTCGGGAAGAGGGGATGGTTCTCCAATGCCGGTCCCAATTTCAAGAGATCTTCGCGCGACCAGGATTGTCCGACTTGCTTGAAGACAACACAGTGGGGATTGCCGACGCTGACCCCGGTAAACGTAAGCGACCGGCCTGCCGCGTCGATGGGCTGTGCAATCAGTTCGCTGGCAGTGAGGGTACAGGGGAGTGCAGCAGGCAGGAAGGTGGCCCGCCCCATTTCGACTGTGACGGCGCTCGCATCACCATGCCGGTCCACATGCAGATCAATCGTGACCAGCCCGCCTTTAGTCTCGACGGTGAAGCGATTTTTTTTCGTCTTGCCGGTGGCGTGGAGATAGCGGGCAAAGATGCGCAGACCGTTGCCGGATTTCTCTGCCTCGCTGCCGTCAGGGTTGAAGATTCTCAGGCCGAAGTCCGCTTTCTTTGAGGGGACCAGCGCAAGGATCCCGTCGCTGCCGAGGCCCCAGTTACGATCGCAGATGGCTTTGATCCTTGACGGAGTGAGGG
>JAABQN010000137.1 GCA_011391455.1 Nitrospiraceae bacterium | reverse complement strand
GACGCAGTGGGCTCTCGTCCGAGCTCCTGGACAAGCCGTTCCACTTTGCCGAGATAACGATTCAGCCGCTCCACCACATGCACCGGCAACCGCACGAGCTTTCCCTGATTGATAATTGCTCGTTCGATGTACTGCCTGATCCACCAGGACGCATAGGTGCTGAAGCGAAACCCACGCTTATAGTTGAATTTTTCGACGGCCTTGATCAGCCCAAGGTTGCCCTCTTCGATGACATCGGAGAAGGGAAATCCGCGATGCATATATCGCTTACCGATACTGATCACCAGACGGAGGTTCGATTCGATCATCTGTTGGCGCGCCTGCTCGTCTCCCGCCATGACCCGCTTGCCCAGCTGCTGCTCTTGCTTAAACGTCAGCAAGGTTGAGTGACGGATCTCGCGCAGGTAGCACTTGAGGGTATCTAATCCTTCGGAGCGGCGACTTGATGTGTCTTCGTCGGCGTGAGACTCATCCGTTCTCGACGACATGGCCGTATCCTCGTCGTCATGGTCGACGGCGTGTCGGCGCGCTTCGCCCAGATCGTGCAACTCCTCGCCCCCTCGCGCCATACGTTCGTCGCTCCTCGCCGGTTCGCTCAATACCAGATCCGAAAATCTGAAAATCGCCCTGTGGCCGGATTCCATTCCACGTCAACGGCCGCCACTCGCGATGCCGGTGGCCCAATCTTTAGGTCATCGATCAGGATCAGAATCCTGTCTATGGGGCCTTCAACTTCCAGTTCGACTCGGCCGTCATCGAGATTCCTAACGCCTCCGCAGAGCCCTCGTTGCGATGCGACGCGAGTCGCGTACGCTCGATACCCGACTCCCTGGACCTTTCCCTTCACCAACAATTTTGCTCGAAGGGCTGGAGGCTCAATCGGTTTGGCCATAGACTTAGACAGACCGCACTGTCTATCCAACGAACGGATACTCTCACATCTCCGCTGAGGCGTCACGCGTTTTGCGATTCCGCGTGCGGACTTTCGCACAACGATTCTGAAAATCCAAATGAAAATGCTGGAGGGGTTTATTAGGTTTTGAGTCGCGCAAGCTCTTTTTGGTATTGAAAGAGAAGAGGCTGAGGGGTTTATCCGCCCGCATCAGATTCGATAAAACGAAAATGACCTGGCGGCATGAGCAAGCTCTGTGTGGTCGGGGCGAGAGGATTTGAACCTCCGACCCCTGCGTCCCGAACGCAGTGCGCTACCGGGCTGCGCTACGCCCCGACAAAATCAACAGAGCCACGAAGCGAGAGGGGATTGTCTTACATCAGAGGGTCGAAACGCAAGCTATGGGCATCGGCCACCGCTCGACAGGTAATCTTGCCGCTGGACAGGTTCACCCCCTTTGCCAGTCCCGCGTCTGCCTGTACGGCTTTCTCCACCCCCTGCGATGCCAGACGCAGCAGATACGGAAGCGTGGCATTTGTCAGCGCGGCAGTCGACGTACGAGGAACAATCCCCGGCATATTGGACACACAATAATGGAGCACTCCGTCCACGACATAGACCGGGTCCGAATGGGTCGTGGTCTTCGTGGTCTCGAAGCAGCCGCCTTGATCGACGGCGACATCCACCACCACGGCTCCCGGCTTCATACGCGCAACCAGTTCCCGTGAAACCAACTTGGGCGCTCGAGCCCCAGGAACGAGGACCGCTCCGATCACAAGATCTGCGGCCATCACGGTCTCGTCAATCGCCGCTTGGGTGGAGGCACGCGTCACAATTCGACCATGATACAATTCGTCGAGGGCCCGGAGCCGTTCAAGATCGAGATTGATTACCGTCACCTGCGCGCCCATTCCGACAGCAATCCGAGTTGCCGATTGGCCCACCACCCCAGCCCCGAGCACCACGACCTTTCCCGGTTCCACGCCCGGCACACCGGCCAAGAGAAGCCCGCGCCCTCCTTGCGTCTTTTCCAGATAGCGTGCGCCGATCTGTACAGACATCCGCCCCGCGATTTCGCTCATCGGCTTGAGCATTGGCAACGTGCCGTCCGTCGCCTCGATCGTCTCGTAGGCGATCGCCGTGATCCTGGTATCTAGGAGCGCCTTCGTGAGATCCGACAAAGAAGCCAAATGCAGATAGGTAAAGAGGGTCTGGCCAGGACGGAAGAAGCGGCATTCGGAAAGCAGTGGCTCCTTGACCTTCACAATGATTGCCGCCTGCTGAAATAGCTGTTCTTTTGATTCTGCCATGGTGGCGCCGGCGTTCCGGTAGTCCTCATCCGAGTATCCGCTGCCGACTCCGGCCGATGGTTCGACCCAGACATCATGGCCGGCTTGACGCAATGCCCGCACCCCATCGGGAGTGACACTGACACGATACTCGTGATCCTTGATTTCTTTTGGGACCCCGATGACCATGATCGTTTCCTCCTCGTGCAATCCATTCCAGAAATTATTCACCCATTATATACAACAGCTGTGGAAATGCACGGCCAGACTTGCGAGGGGACTTCTCCACCAAGTGGACAGTGCTTGCAGGCCTGGTGTAAGATTCGCCCGCTCGCCAGTGCATGATTCTCCTTCGCCGCATACCCCGTAGCTTGCTGTGGGGATGCCCAGCCTTCGCAGCCGAAGCGGCTGCTTCGGCGGAGTAGGCAAGGCGAGGAGAACCCTCCGT
>JAABQN010000136.1 GCA_011391455.1 Nitrospiraceae bacterium | reverse complement strand
CCGTAGCCTTGGCGAAGGAGGGTCGCGGCTTCGGAGAATTTCGCAGGATACCCCGCAGTTTGCTGCGGGGAGCTTCATCGACCGAAGGAGGCTCTATGGATTCCGTAGTTGGGTCTTGCAATGCCTGTGGCTCCACCGGCACTGCGCTCATGAAGTTATCACTGGGGAAGGACTTTTTCGGTCGGACCTACGACCGGCTGTCCCCCTCGACCGATCAAAGCCCTAAATGGTACTGCGACGGTTGCTCAATGCAGAAAAACCTTCAGCGAGACTTTCGAGACATCGCCTCCGAGCTCGACAAGCTTGAGGTAGGACAGACATCTCAACTGTCGACACCCGATGAGTTTCAGCGTGCCACTTTGCGCCTGAGAGAAGTTGTCGCCCTGCTTGATGCAGCACAGCACCGCTCACCTCTACTTGCGAGCAGCGACGTCACACGTGTACTCGAACGACTCAATACCGTTACTGTGCCAGCCTAAGCCGTGATCAATCATGTCTGGTTATAAACGCCACATCTTCGTCTGTACCAACCAACGGAGCCCCGACGATCCTCGTGGAAGTTGCTCCAAGCTTGGATCTGAGGCGCTCCACGCCCACTTCAAGCAGGAAGCGAAGCGGCTGGATCTGAAAGACGTCGTCCGCGCCAATAAAGCCGGGTGCCTCGACCATTGCGCCGAAGGACCGAGCGTCGTGATCTATCCAGAAGGCGTGTGGTATCAGGTAAAATCCGAAGCCGACGTGACGGAAATTATGGAGCGCCACGTCATCAAGGGCGAGGTCGTAACACGATTGATCATGCCCGATCATCCGGCCCCGAAAGCACTCCCTCCGCTCGCATAGTAGTGTTACACCACAAGGATTGAGATGGCCGTCGAAGAAAAGTGGAAAGCCAACCTGGAGAAGGTGGCCTTCATGAAGCAGTTTCCGGGGTTACTCGGAAGCTGGGATTTGTTAGCGGGCAAAACCATCAAGGCCGTCATTCCGCTCAAGGGGAAACAGGGAACGGCTGTGTTGGTGTGTACTGATGGCACCTTTACCATCGTGCCCGCGATGGCGCCGGAGCCCTATGAGTTGGGTGAGGCCTTGGTAATGGCACGGGCGCTCCTCGAACCGACACATCAGACGGCCTATGTGGAGTATGACCGATTGGTCAAGAAGGACAAGGACGCTCTCAAGTCGGCCAGGGTCGATAAGATTCTTGGAGCGATTCAGAACAATCTGGAGCAGCATCCGGAATTGAAAGATCGCTTGAAAGAACTTGTGAAGGAGTGGAAGTGAGTGACAGCCTCCCCGATAGAAATATGTTCGACATTTTTTCCCAGGGTCTCTTTGAAGGAGTCAAACCTATGATGGTCATTCGCGATCACCTCGTCCGACATCCCGACCGCTGCACCCATCAAGCCATCTGTGTTCCGATCTGTCCGACCGGGGCTTGGCTTTCCACCCCACCCTACAAGTTCGATGCTTCCCGCTGCCTGGAAAGCTGCCGCCTTTGCCTGGATGCCTGTCCGTCGCAAGCGATCTATGGGGTATTCAAGAAGGGGGAGAAGATGCTGGAGCCGCAAAAGAAGACGGGGTAGCCTGGCCGTCCCCTTTGCTCGCGCAACGCGCGGTCGCGGACTCCCCTCGTTGGACGCGCGCAGTCGGGGATCAGCCAGCCCACCCCTTAGAGTGCCAAAGAAAAAACTCGGTCAGTTCCAGCTTTCCTTCCCCACAAAGCAGTCGTGCGAATTTCGCTCTTCCGGCGAAAGTCAGCACCAAGGCCCTGACACATCTTAGTTAAAGAGCAATGGATCGAATCGCATCTGTTCGGCAAACGGCTAAATGATTTGCTTGCGCAGTCGCCCCCAGTAGGCCGTGCCGACGTAGCCGCAGGCGTAGGTGGAGGTGGTGAGTGCCATGATTTGGTAGACCTTGCTGCGGGGGATTTTGACTTTGACGGCGGGGTTCAAGAGATCGGGTGAGTTCATGACTAGCTTCAACGATTCGCCGGCGGAGAGAATCGGCCACATGCAGGACAAGCGCAGCCGGGTTTCGTATCGTGGAATCGACATGGCATAGAGCCAGCCTTGGTCAAGATGATCCACCGCCATACGGACAAGCTTGCTCAGGACCGGTTGAAAGCGCGCGCGGTTCCGTTGGTCCAGTAAATCCCGTGCGGTGAGTCCGGCTTCGGCCAGCAGGGGAGCCGGTATATAGCAGCGGCCTTTCTGGAGATCGTGCGCGACATCTTTCACAATGTTCGTGAGCTGGAGGCCCTTTCCAAACCTTACGCCGACCTCCGACATCTCCCGCACCTTCCAGGAGGCCAACGCTTTCCGGTGCGCACACATCAAATCCGTCCAGAACTCGCCGACGCAGCCGGCGACGTAATAGGTGTAGCGGTCCAGATCATCGAGCGTCTTTAGGGCCGTAAGGTCTTCTGCTGACATGCCGGGGAAGATGACGAGGTCCATCTCCATGCCTTGCGTCAGCGTGGACATAAGCCGTTGTATGCGGCGGCGATCGTCCGGTGAAAAGGTCTGGAAAAGTTTGAAACAATCTTCCAGTCGTTCAAGTAGAATACGTTCGGCAGAGCTCTGCTGGATTGGTGCGATCGCTTGCTGGATCTCTCGCACCTGAGCCCAGGCGATCTGATCACTTACGAACTGAGCTTTGAGTTGGCTGAGTAAGTCCAGCCGACGAGGGCGATCGATCAATTCCGTATCCGCAATTGTGTCCGCTGCGCGGGCAAAGAGGTAGGCGAGGCTGACTTGATCGCGTACATCTGCCGGGACCACGACCAATGTCGTGTAGAAGAGACGGGACACTTGCTTGAGGAGGTCGCGGAGTAGTTCTTGCCTGGAGGTCTCTATGTTCGTAGCCACACCTATCGCACTTCCAGCTTCCCTTCCATCCCTTTGTCGCGATGGCTGGGCAACGGCCAGAGGCGTTTGTCGCAGTAGATGGGAAATGTGCCGGGCTGAGTCGGCGTAAATGTAATGGTAACCGTCTTGCCGGCACCGACATCCTGTTCGATAGATAGGCTTCCCGC
>JAABQN010000135.1 GCA_011391455.1 Nitrospiraceae bacterium | reverse complement strand
CGGGTCTATCGCGCCCTCGGCCTGAGCGGCTATGCCCGCATCGACGTGCGCATGGACGCGGCGGGGCAGGTGTACGTGCTGGAAGCCAATCCAAATCCCCAAATTGCACACGACGAAGATTTTGCGGATTCGGCAGAGAAAGCCGGCTATACCTATCAAGAGTTGTTGCAAGAACTACTGCGCATCGGGCTTCGCAGGCAGCCGGCCCACTCACCCCCAAGGAAACCGTCACCATCGCTGACATAAAGATACAGGGTGGGTGACTTCGCACGAGCACAGGAGACCGTCTAGTCTGCCCTCGCATCCTCCCTCCAAGCTTGCTCGTTCTCTCTTCAGGGATGGGGGCTGATTGATCTTCCACTGCGCCATCCTCTCAATTCCCTACTTCATTTTAAAGGGCCGCCTGATCGATCCTCGAATGCGCGCGTCGAACGAGCACATTCCTATCGTGCGCGTTCCGTGAGCAGGAGGACGATCAGGCAGCCCTTCCCATCCTTTTTATCGTGCTGTCCCTCTCGCGAACATCCCATATTTTGTCTTGCTGGACCCTTTTTCCCTTCCCTGCTCGCCTAAGCAACCTGACAAGGCATTCCAGTAAGCCATTGATTATATTGAAATGTTAGTCATGCTTCCACGGATATGTTCATGCTATGATTCACACGCTGATTTCTTCACGCTATGGGCTCTCCCCTGGCGCAGAAGAAATGGGGAGGTGATGTGGCCATCACCTCCCCATTTTTTTGCCTCTCTCGCTTCTTGTCTTGCTGAGATCAACCAGCCGAGCGTTTTCTACTCCGGGTACATTCAAACACAGTCGCCTTCCCTTACCGATGAAGGTCTGGTCAGGAATACAACCTCTACCACGTGATATTTTTATTGGGTGACTCAGTCTGCAGGAAGTTCTGTGAGGGAATATCCCGATTGGTCAGCCGCCTGTGAGAGGCGGTTTGGATCTGAGAGAAATCGAGAAAGAGGAAAGGTGAGGAGGCGACGTGGCCGTCGCCTCCTCATAATGCGACAACTACTTCTTCTTCTTTGCCGCCTTCTTTGCTGGCTTCTTTGCTGCTGCTTTCTTCGCTGCCATGAGAACCCCACCCCCCTTCGATGTCAAAATGTTAATCGGTGTATGTGTGGTATAGCAGAGTTTGTGCGGCGAGTAAAATTTTCTTTTCTAGATTTCTCCGGCAGGAGCGATGGTACGGACAAAGAAAGTCCTGTTTCTCTTGCACTTACTATCGGCTATACGCCATAGACTCTTTTCTTCGAACGAGATACGAACGCCGAGTTAGGCCAGTCTGAGCGCCTTCCTCGCATCCTCAATCGGCATCTCGTGCCATGCGCCTGGCGAAAGATCTTCCAGTTTGAAGGGACCATATTGAATGCGCCTGAGCCTGGTCACTTCATGCCCCAATGATTTGAACAGTCTTCGGATTTCACGATTCTTGCCCTGGATCAGAACTACTTCCAGATGTGATTCGCGTCCGGAATTCTTTTGAATCTTCACTGTGTGGCACTGGAGGCGCTCGCCACCATCGAGCACTCCGGCGGTGGCTTCTGTGGCTTGAGCCACAGTGAATTCTCCTCGCACGGAGACGAGATATGTCCTCATCACTTTATGAGTTGGATCAGTGAGAAAGCTCGACAGTGCAGAATCATTGGTGAGCAGCAGGAGACCGCTGGTCGCCTGATCAAGCCTCCCGACCGCATGCAGATATCCCAGATCGGACGGCAACAGATCGAAGATCGTCTTACGGCTCTTTTCGTCACTGTGCGTCGTGATGACCCCTTTGGGTTTATGAAAGAGGAGGAACCGTTTAGCCAAATCGTGAATTGGTTGATCATCGATCAACACAGCATCTTTCGGCCATAAAACCCAGGTGGCTGGATCACGTATGACTCGACCATTGATGCGGGCTCGCCCTGCACGAATCCATTCCTGGCTCGTGCCACGGGAGGCAATGCCAAGCTTCGAAAGCAGTCGATCCACGGTGAGACGTTTAGATGTAGAGGCTTTGTTTGCCATCCTGAACCATCTCAGTCCAGCAGAATTTCTGCTGGTGCACATTTCTGGAGCAAGCCAGGTCTGTCTGGTCTATCTCGTCTGTTTGGTCTGTCTCGTTTGTTTGGTTGAACCAGACAGACTAGATAGACCGAATAGACCAAATGAACAAGATAGGCTGCCGGCCTTTTTCAGCATCCTATTAGAGGAGGCCGCGCTTCTGGAGAAAGTCTTTGTCAATAACGGGGGTCGGTTTGGCAGGAAGCTGTCCACGTTCCTGCAGCAATCGTTCAACATATTTCCCGATGAGATCCGATTCGAGATTGACCTGATCGCCGACTTGCTTGAGCCCCAGGGTGGTAACCTTCGCCGTGTGCGGAATAATCGAGACTGAGAAGCCACGGTCAGTCACCTGATTGATCGTCAAACTGATGCCGTCGACGGTGACGGACCCTTTCACGATACAGTGGCGCAGAATCTCCGGCGGGGCTTCGATCGTGAACAGAATGGCATTCCCATCCTGCTGACGACTACGAACTGTGCCGATGCCGTCCACATGACCAGACACGAGATGTCCGCCCAGCCGTTCGTTGAGTTTCATCGCCCGTTCCAAATTCAGCGGTGCGCCGGCAGTGAGCTGCCCGAGAATGGACACGGAGAGGGTTTCGGGAGAGATCTCCACGGAAAAATTATCCTCGCTCTTGTTCACCACAGTCAGGCACGTGCCGTTGACGCTGACACTGTCCCCGATTTTGATGTCGCCCATCACGGCTGAGGCTAAAATTACCATCCTCGTTCCGGCAAGGGTCTTGTCGATTGAGATGATGGCGCCGAGTTCTTCGACAATGCCTGTAAACATAGTAGGATATTGAAAAAGGCCTCTTCTCACCCGCCCAACCCCTGGCCGCTATTTCACCCGCCCGCCCTGAGTCTGTCAAGACAGCCTCTTCGCCCAGGGACGCGCATTGCCACGGGCTTCGTTCTCGCTTCTCGCCCAGCCTCGACGTACTTACAGACAGTACGCCTCGGCTAGCCGCTTGCTGCGGCCTTGCCGGAGGCCATTTTGAATATCCTGGAGAAGCTCAAACACGGAGCCTATTCCCCTTTCTGGCTGAATATTTGCCGAACTACATAGACAACCATCACGAGCAGCACGAGCACGCCGATGCTGGCCAATACGCCAATGACGATATTCTCTGTCGCGATCGCGTTCATCACCGGCCCAGTATATCCCACCAAGGCTACGCCCGTCTCATCATCACCCAGAACAAGGCCGCCGCAACGAGTTGCAGGCCGGCGATGATGGCAAAGGCATTGGCATAATTCAGGCGCGCGATCAGAATCCCGGCCAGAAGCGGCCCGGCGGCATGGCCAATGTCTCCGATCGTCCCTTGCATGCCCATACCAGCCCCGATCCCCTTGAACTCGGAACTGTCTGCAACCAGTGCTGACGACGAGGAGGAGACGACGGCTTCGCCGAATCCGAAACCAGCAGAGAGCGCCAATAACAGCCAGAACATCGATACCTGTGGGATACAGACAAACGTCGCCGCGCAGATCACGAGACCGATGATGATGAGTGGCTGACGCCCGACGCTGTCGGACACTCGGCCCATGATAGGCTTGGAAACGAGCGATGTGAGGGCCTGGACCGTAAACAACAGTCCGACTTCTCCAGGATTTAATCCCGCCGAGACACCATAAAGCGGGAGAAATGCCATCAAGGCTCCATTCGCGATCATCTTGGCTGCATCGGTCGAGCTAGTAATGAGAACCTTGCGATTCTTGGCGACCACCCTGAAGCCCTTCCACATCTCGCCCAATAACGGGGCCATCCCCTTCTCTTGAATGCGCGGGGGAGGCGGCGTGATATGCAGGCTATAGAAAATGGCAATGGCGATGCAGCCGAAAATGCCGGCCGTGACAAAGGCGGAGGAGAATCCCGACACGTAGATCAGATAACCCCCGATAAATGGCCCAAGCAATGCGCCGGATTGTGTTGAGGCCGTGTAGGTACCGAGCGCAGCGCCCCTCCGTTCTCGATAGAGATCGGCTACGGTCGCCAATGCGCTCGGCGCAAAAATGGCGGTGGCCAGCCCGTGAAAAAAACGCAAGGCGGTCAGCGCATCGAGATCAGTCACCCAGGGATAGAGAAACGGAGGGAGTCCGAATGCCACCACGCCGATCTGAAGCAGAAACCGCCGACCGTAGATGTCGGACAGAGCGCCGGACGGTAACTTGAGGAACACCCCGGTCAGGGTGGAGACCGACACGATGAGCCCGATGCGCTCAGGACTGGCCCCTAAGGACTCTGCGAACAGAGCCAACACCGGCATCCGAACCATGTTGTAGCTGATAAAACAGAACACGCCGACGGTGCAGAGCAACGTGAAGCTGCGCGACGTCGTCATGGTGAAGTCGTTCTGGATGGGGTCGCGCCACTGAGCTGGCGCACATTCACCAGCATCTGTTTCAAGAAATCCACCTCGTCGGAGGGCAACGCGGGTGGTTTCATCGCCTCGGACAACACACGATCAGGTTGTTGCAGGATCATCGGACTCAACCGGTTGACGGAATCGACACCCTGCGTCAACTTCCGCGTCACCATGCCGCTGACAAGCGAGCGAAACAAAGAAACAAATCCTGACAACAAGCGATTGTTCAATCTGGTGTAAGTAACTAACGTGCTGTCCACAGCTTCAGCTCCGTCAGAATCAGTGACCGGATTTATCCTGAGCAGCACCACGGCCTTGCCCGTGACGTCAGGAAGGAACCGGCTGTTGTGCGAGCCTTCCAGATAATAGACCCGGCTTGTGCGATCCTGATAGACGAGTTGGACGATCCCTCCTGTCCCTTCACCATCGGTGGCCCAATAGCGGCCGGGCCCTCGCGTTTCTGCTTGATAGGGCACAATGCCAAGACGATTGACCAGGGTCGCGGTCATGGGTGGACGGTCTAATAAATACACATAGACGGTTTCAGGTAAGGGTGTTCGCAGGGGGCCAAGCTTGTTCGCTGTGGTGTAGTTGCCAATGATGTCTTGCAACCGGCAAGCCCAGTCGGGATCGACATTCTCAAGCGGAAACGTCAGACCGGCATGGTCGGGTGACAACGCACATGCTTCTGATTGAACCGGACCGGCATACAGGGACGTGGCCAACCAGATCACGGCGACGAACGTCCCCACAGTTGTTCCAAGCCGGATCCGCCACTCTACTCTCATGCCTCCTGCTTCTGCACAACAAGCGTCAGAAAGAAGCCTGCGTGTCACAGATCCCCTTCCACGACCACATCATTCCCGATACGGCGAACCGTGACGTGGCACAATGTCAGTGCCTGAGCCAGGCGTTCCGGGCTACGGTCACCGATCACTGCCTTGGCATCCTGTCCTCCTAACAAAGTGGGAGCCAGATAGAACAGGACGTGATTGACGAGTTTCTCGCGCAACGCTGCGGCATTGATGGTACTGCCTCCTTCGATGAGCACAGAGGTGATCCCGCGCTTACCCAGCACGGTCATAAGCGCCGGAAGCGAGACATGCCCGTTCTTCGTCGAGAGGGACAGGGTCTCTACCCCGGCCCGTTCAAATGGGCGGCGGCGTACCTGGGATGCACGACTGGTGGTCACGATCAAGGTCTTCGCCTGATCCTGCTTGGCACAGATCCGCGCCGTCAGTGGTGTCCTGAGCTTGCTATCGAGCACGACACGCAACGGTTGCTTCGGCGCCAGCTTGAGAGGGCGATCGGATAGTCGAGCCGTCAGCGCGGGATTATCGTGAATGACGGTACCGACCCCGACAACCACTGCATCCACCTGACTCCGAAGCCGATGCGCCTCTTGCCGCGCGCGCGGACCGGTAATCCATTGC
>JAABQN010000134.1 GCA_011391455.1 Nitrospiraceae bacterium | reverse complement strand
GCTACGGCCTTGCTGGACGGCCTTTTTGAGCATTCTGCTAAGGGTTTATGTGGGGAGTTCGATGAGCCGAAGAGTATAGAGATACTGGTAGAGTCCTTTATGGTCCATTAGTTCAGCATGGCTGCCGGTTTCCACGAGGCGCCCCTTGTTGAGGACGAGGATGCGATCGGCTCGTTGAATGGTCGTCAAGCGATGGGCGATCACAAAGGTCGTTCGGCCCCTCATGAGTTGTTCCAATGCCTCCTGGACGAGTCGTTCCGACTCACTGTCGAGGGCAGAGGTGGCTTCATCCAACAACAAGATTCGTGGATTTTTTACAATGGCCCTGGCTATGGCGATGCGCTGCCGCTGGCCGCCTGACACATTGATTCCCTTTTCCCCCACGATGGTCTGATACTGGTCCGGGAAGCTCATAATGAAGTCGTGGGCATGGGCGGCACGGCTTGCCGCCACCACTTCTTCGTGAGAGGCCTTCTCGTCTCCGTAGCGGATATTGTCGAGAATCGTCCCGCCGAATAAGATTGTCTCTTGCGGAACCAACGCGATCTGCCGATACCAACTGTCCATGGTGACTTGACGGAGATCGTGCCCGTCGATGGTGATGCGTCCATCAGTCGGATCGTAGAAGCGGTGGAGCAAGTTCATCACGGTCGTTTTCCCGGACCCCGTGGGACCGACGATGGCGACCAGTTCACCTGGCTTCGCTTCGAACGATATATCCGTCAAGACCGGTTGGCGTGGATCGTAGGCAAAACCGATATGCTCAGCCCGGATATGGCCTGAGACAGAAGATAGCGTTATGGCTGTGGGAGAGTCGCTCACCTCAGAGCTGGTGTCAAGAATCTCGAATACCCGTTGGGTGGCGCCCTGCGCCTCCCTGATCTGCGCAAATACGCGGGCAGCGGAGCTGAAGGGGCCGATCAGGATTCCAGCGAAGAGGACGAATGCAAAGAGGTCGCCCGGCGACACGCTCCCGTCGATAACCTGCTGCCCTCCATACCACAACACCGCTGCGGCCGCAGAGAAGGTCAGGAGGCTGATGACTGGAATAAATACCGCCATGACCCCGGCCTTGCGCATCGTCAACGCGAGGGTCTGCTCGACTTGCACCGCAAACCTGGTCTCTTCGCGCTGCGTTTGGACAAAGGACTTCACGATTCGGATGCCGGAGATCACTTCTTCGATCAGGGTACTCATTGCAGCGGTGTGATCCTGAATCGAGGTCGAGAGGGATTTCAGCTTCCGCCCGAAGACCTTGGCCACGAGAACGAGCAGCGGGAGCAGCACCAGAATCAAGAGACAGAGCCGCCAATTCATCATCAACAGGAATGTGATCCCTCCGACGAAGGTCACGAGTTGTTTCGCACTGTCGATCGGCGTTTCGGTGACGACCGACTGGACGACCGTCACGTCATTCATGAGCCGTGAGAGGAGTTCGCCGGTTCGCCGGCGGGAAAAGAAGCTCACCGATAGGGTATGCAGATGTGCAAAGAGATGGCGGCGAAAGTCGGCGATGATGCGTTGCGAAATCCATGCAGTTAAATAACTATGGCCCATCGAACAGAATCCCTGTAGCACGACGAGACCGAGAAAGACGGTAATCATGTCTGTCATTCTGGACTGGTCGTGTTGTACGGTAATGACGTCCCACAAGGTGCCGGCCAACCGCAGCAGGGCCAGATTGATGGCGGCGACACCCATGACCAGCAGGCCTGCCAGTACCATGCGGGACAGGTAGGGCTTCAGGAACGGGAGAAATCGTGAGAAGGTGGACATGATTAAGGGACGATCTTAGAGGATGTGACTATGGAGAACCAAATAGAATGGCGGGGGGGACAAGCCGGAGGCTTTGATGACAGCTACAGTTCTGCGACGGACTCGATCAGGTTCCTGTTGATGGCTACGAAGTCCGAGCGATCCTTATCATCGATTATCACGTCTGTGAGGCTGATGAAGAGACGTTGCTCTTCGTTGATCGCATCGGACACACGATTCCGCATGGGAGGAATGAGGAAGTCGCCAATGTAGACACAGTTCACAGTCCGGACGCGGATGCGAACTTTATTGCCCTCTGGCACGGCCCCCTCCCCTTCTCAGGTGAGTCTAGCTTTTACGGCGTTCAAACTTTTGACGTCGGCGCAGCTTCTTGTACTTGTGCTTGCGCATTTTTTTACGGCGTTTTTTCAGCACACTGGACATGCGTTCTCTCTCCTGCAAAGGGTGAAGTTTAGAAGTTTCTGCCTCAAATTGCAAGGTCATCGACGGATTAAATTAAGTATGGTTGGGGCGGGGCCGACTGGCCGGGAGGAGAACCTATGATGCCGTGAGGGTGGCTCACGGGCCGCTTGACCTGCCTGATACCCGTTCCTATACTGCAACCAGCATGTCATCGCACAAATTCCCACTGTTTCCCATCTTGGTCCTGCTCGGCTCGATAGCCTTGCTCGGCGTCGGCTGCGGTGGCAAGACGAATCCACACCCCGAAGATCACGAACGGTACCTCCGTATCGATCGGGCAGTGGAATCACTGCGTCAAGCCTATGTGAAGAAAGATTCGTCGGACCTGGCATCGCTCATGACGCCAGGTGGCCAGCTTGAGCGGATGAGGGAAGAGGCCCAGGGTGATTTTTCGACATTTAGCGCCATCACGTTGGACTTCGCGGTCGAGCGCATTATGATCCAAGGGGACGACATCGATGTGTTCGTGCATTGGCAGGGGCTGTGGAAAAAAACCGCGGACGATCCGGGGCTCCGCCAACGAGGCCATACGCGACTGCAGTGGGTCGGAACACAGTCGATTCTGTTGCGCGGAATTCAGGGCGACACTCCCTTTGGTATGAACGCTCGGCAGGCTCCGATCGATCCCGCACATTCCCCCAAGAAGAAGTAATCTATGCCATCTCGTCGATCTCGTGCTCCGGTTCAGGCTGATTTTTTGGTCATCGGGAGCGGTGTGGCCGGTCTCCGCGCGGCGTTGGAGCTGAGCCGTTCCGGTCGTGTCATGGTACTGACGAAAGGGCATCCGCTTCAGAGCAGTTCAATTCATGCGCAGGGCGGGGTAGCGGTGGCGATGAGTGAAGAAGACGACGTGGCCATCCATTTGACCGACACACTCAAGGCGGGACATGGGCTTTGCCGGAAAGAGGCGGTGCGGGTGCTTGTTGAAGAAGGACCTGAGCGGATTCAAGAATTGATTGGATGGGGGGCTAAGTTTGACAAAGTCGGCGGCAAATTTGCCTTTGCCCGGGAGGCTGCTCACAGTCGAAGCCGTATCCTGCGCGCGCGTGGGGATGCCACGGGGAACGAGATGGTGCGAGTGTTGATCGCCGAGGTGAATCGGCAGGAGCATATTCAGCGATTGGATCATCACTTTACCGTCGATCTCGTCGTCGACGCCGGACGTTGCTGCGGGGCTGTTGTGCTGGATGAAGGATCTGGCCGCCAATTCGTGTTGCCGGCTCGCGCGATCGTACTGACTACCGGTGGCGCTGGGCATATCTATGCGCGGACGACCAATCCTCCGAACGCCACCGGCGATGGGATGGCCATGGCATTGCGTGCGGGGGCGGTGCTTCAGGATATGGAGTTCGTGCAATTCCATCCCACGGCACTCTATTTGCCGTCGAGCCCGCCGTTTTTGCTGTCGGAAGCGATGCGAGGCGAGGGTGCGCAACTTCGTAACAATAAAGGGGCGCTGTTCATGCAGCGATACCACCCCATGGGTGCGTTAGCGCCGAGAGATATCGTGTCCCGTGCAATCTTGGCTGAGATGGCGGCGACGAAAGCCCGTCATGTTTATCTTGACGTCACCCACTTGGGAGCGGAGTTTGTGAAGCGTCGATTCCCGACGATTTATGCCACGTGCCTTCGCTATGACATCGATATCACGGAAGAATGGATCCCTGTATCTCCCAGCGCGCATTATATGATGGGTGGGGTCTGGACTGATCTGAACGGTGCGACAACGGTTCCAGGGCTTTTTGCCGCCGGGGAGGTGGCTTGCAGCGGTGTGCATGGAGCAAATCGTCTGGCGAGCAATTCCTTGCTCGAAGGATTGGTGTTTGGCGTGCGTGCGGCATTAGCAGCCGTGGCGTTTGCAGAGAGGCATCAGTTACCCCTGCTGTCGTCTCAGGAGTCTACGATTCGAGCAGGCCAACTCGGCACATTGGAGGATGCGGAAAAGTTGCGAAGCTCACTCAGGCGGACGATGTGGGGACAGGTCGGCGTCATTCGCTCAGGGGAGTCGCTTATCCGGGCCTGTGCACAATTGTCCCGGTGGGCTCAGCTCGTGACCCAGCCGTTTGCAAGCCGCGCCGCGCTGGAGGTGAAAAATATGGTGCAAGTGGCGCAATGCGTCGCGGAAGCTGCGCTGTGGCGAGAGAATAGCGTCGGGGCTCATTACCGGTCAGATTTTCCGGAGGTCAAACGGGCCGGTTGGCAACAGCACAGTCGCCTATCGAGCGGGGAAGTTGTTAGCGGGAAGAGATCTCAGAAATCTCGGGGGTTGCTGTTGTCTCTGCGGGGGCGTATCGGCTGACCGGACGTTCCATGATGACGCCATCGCGGACCAGGAAAGTGCGGTAGTATCGGAGAACCTTCCGGACGTATTGCCGGGTTTCATTGAACGGGGGAAGCGCCTGATACCGTTCGACCGCATTCTCTCCGGCATTGTAGGCTGCCAGGGCGAGCGGTAAATTTCCATGGAACCGGTTGAGCAGTTGGCGTAAGTACTTGGCCCCTCCACCCACATTATCGTCCGGATCATACATATCTCGCACATCCATACGCAGGGCTGTCTGCGGCATCAACTGCATTAGGCCGATCGCGCCGGCGCGAGAAACCGCCCGTGGATCGAAGTCCGATTCAGCTTTGATGACGGCTCGGATCAACGCGGGATGAAGCTGTTGTTGCGAAGAGTGGCGACGAATGACCGGCTCAAGTTCTTGCTCGGACAAGGTGGCGTGGAATTGGCTGGACTCGATCTCAATTTTTTGATAGCGCGAGTCTGAAGGGACGTTGGTGAGGGAGATCGAACCGTCGCGCCCGATGAACTGGTAGATTTCTGCCTTGGTCGTCGGTACGGAAAAGGCTAGTGAGCCAACCCCTGCGATCACCGCCGCAGTGAGCCCAATGGCCGCGTGCCGCCGAAGGGATGTCATTATGAGAGAAAAGGTGTTGTGCATGGTTGCAACGATATCAGTCTGCCACTGGGTGTCAAGAAAAAGCATGTCTTGTGCCCGGTGCCAGCAGTAAAATAGTGCGGAAAAACAACGGGGTCTGTGGGGGAGTGGGACGGCTAGGGTTCTAAATAATGCGCTCGGTTGGCCATAAATAGCCTGTGGAGCTGATGGGTGAGAGGTCCGGGGGTTCCATTCCCAATCGGATGTTCGTCCACCATGGTGACCGGCATCACTTCCATACTTGTGTTGGTGAGAAAACACTCGTCTGCCTTCTGAAGCGCTTCGATGCCGAAATGTCCTTCGTCAACGGGGACCTGTGTTTCTTGCGCGAGGCTGAGCACGATGTCTCGCGTGATCCCATCCAGCAGGCCGCATGCAAGTGCCGGGGTGCAGAGCCGGCCTGCTCGGACAAAAAAGAGATTGCTGACGGTGCATTCCGTCAGATGTGACTCCCAATTGAGTAGGATACTGTCGAAAGCGCCTGCAGCGATCGCTTCCCGTTTGGCCAGGATGTTGTTCAGAAAATTTGTGGCCTTAATCTGGGGCGAGAGCGCACTGGGTAGGTTCCGTCTCGTTTTGGCAACGATCAGCTTCACGCCGGTTCGGTACTGTTGGGGATGGGGAGGCTGAAGCGGTTTGGTCATAATCACCACGGTGGGGGTTGGGCATAGGGCTGGATCAAGACCGATGTCGCCGGCCCCTCGGG
>JAABQN010000133.1 GCA_011391455.1 Nitrospiraceae bacterium | reverse complement strand
GCCGCTCTTTCTCTTGGAGATGCCGCCGCTCACATACTTTTCCGCAGGCACGATATCGATCCCTCATTTTTTCCGGCTCGTCACAACATTGGCGCCCTGCGGCCTCGTGCTCGATATCGGGCATCTCTGGACGGTCTATCGCTATACCGGCGCTTGCCGGCGGATAGCTCTTGAACAGTTCGTTCGGGAATTCCTCGACGATTTTCCGCTGGAGCGGGTCGTAGAAATTCACATCGCGGGGTTGGCCTGCCATGAGTCGGTTGGTGGGCCCCAGGGGGGAGGGGGGCTTCCTGAGTGGATCGACGCCCATGCCGCTCCGATTCCATCGATCCTCTTTACCCTGCTTGAACAGGTTCTGGCCCATCCGAATCTCTGTAGCCTCCGGGCTGTGGCGCTTGAAGTAGACACCAAACCGATCGAGATGATTGTGGAGGAGTATGCAGAGGCCATTCGGCGTTTCTCCATCCTCGTTCAGCAGACGATGGCCAGAGGAATGGCGGTAGAACAGCCGGTGAAATTGACGTCTTGTCCAGCCTCAGTCCGGGAACCGGTGTGCCAGTCTGATCGGCAGCGGGTGCACGACGACTATGAACGCTACGCGCAAATCATTTCCGGGCAAGCTCCCATTGCTGGCCCGGAGTGGAAGGAAACGGCTGCGGAGGCGACGGGTCTAGCACAGTATCGCACGTCCTATCTGCCGCACGAGATCCTCCATTGGGGAGGGGACCTTGCAGAGATGTTCCCACAGACTTGTTTGGCCCTAGCGGAGCGGGGCATCTGTCTGACAGAGTTTGTACCCTTCTGGTTTCGGTCGCCACGCCCGCTCACGCAGTCGTATGATTTTTTCCTCCTCAAGATCGAGCGGTTTCTTGAGTTCGTGACGGAATGCGCGCCGGATGCGCTGGTTTGCGTGCAAGAGGAATGTGACAGCTTACGCCTGGCCTATGCGCAGGCGAATGAAGTAGCGAACCAGGTGGTGGAGATGGAGCGAACCAGATGAGTTTCTGGCAGTCACTCGCCAAACCGGTCATCGGGATGGCGCCGATGGACGGGGTCACCGATGCGACGTTTCGCCATACCGTGGCCCTGCACGGGAAGCCGGACGTCTCCTTCACGGAGTTTACGCATGTGCATGACGTCTGCCGGGGGCCGGAGTTCCTGTTGGACTCCCTTATCTATCATGAGGCGGAGCGGCCGATCGTCGCGCAGCTCTATGGGAAAGAGCCGGACCTCTTCTATCAGGCCGCCCATGCAGTCTGTGAGTTGGGGTTTGACGGACTGGATATCAACATGGGCTGTCCCTCGCGGAGCGTGGCCTCATCCGGATCTGGTGCGGGGCTGATCCGGACGCCGGATGTGGCTCAGGCCATTATGCAGGCTACGAGGCAGGGGATTGCCGATTGGGCGGCAGGTCAGACCCTTGAGGGAGTTGGTCTGAAGCCGGGCAGAGTGGCGGCGATCCACCGGATGAACGAGCAGCGACAGGACGCCCGCCCGCTCGTCCGACGCAAGCTCCCTCTGTCCGTCAAGACACGTCTCGGCTACGATGTGGTGGTTATCGATCAATGGATCGAACATCTTCTCAGGGAACAACCGGCGGTCATCTCTCTGCATGGCCGCACCTTGCAACAAATGTATCGAGGGGAAGCGGATTGGAACGCTATTGCCCGGGCGGCGGAGATCGTGCGGGGGAGCGGGACTTTGCTGTTCGGCAACGGAGATGTACATAGCTATCACGACGTCGTCCGTCGTGTGAGGTCCACCGGAGTTGATGGCGTGCTGGTCGGGCGAGCCGCGCTTGGAGCCCCCTGGTTCTTTCGGCAGAAAGAGGAGGCGCGACTCGTTCTACAGCAGCATCGACCTGAGGAGGGGCCAGAACCCTGGGCGCCATCGCTCGATGTGCGCTTTGAAATGTTGCTCGATCATGCCCGACGGTTTGAAGCGGCCTGCGGGCAGGGCCAGTTTCGGCGGATGCGCAAACATCTGGGCTGGTACTGCAAGGGGTTCCCTCATGCTGCCTCGCTTCGAGCCAATATGTTCCGAGTCTCTTCGGTCGCTGACTTGGAGCAGGTGCTCGCCGATTTTCACGCGCATGGCGCGAGTCTCACCGAGGTTTCTGTCCAGACACCTCCGGAAAAGCTTGCTTTCCCTGAACCGACTTCCGTGTAGCAGATGTCACTCATTTTGGCTTCCACCTCTCCGCGCCGTCGCGAGCTGCTTGCCCTGTTGGGTATCCCATTCGACGTCAAGAGCCCACCCTTTGAGGAGCGGCTGGAGGCGGATCGTTCGGCGATCGACCAGGTGCAGTCCTTCGCGCAGGGCAAGGCCCGGTCAGTTGCGAGGCAAGAGCCGGAGGCGATCGTGCTGGGGAGCGACACCGTGATTGAATTGGATCATGACGTGCTGGGAAAACCAGCCGATCCAGCGGAGGCCCGTGCGATGCTTCGGCGCCTGGCCGGGCGCGATCATTACGTATGCACGGCGGTCTCGCTCGTCTGTTCAGCTCGCGGGATAGACGTCGTTGCTCTCTCCACGTCCGTCGTTCGGATGAAGTCATTCGATGAACGACGGCACGAACGGTATCTCGCAACAGGAGAAAGTCTCGGCAAGGCCGGCGCATACTCAATCCAAGGAGAGGGCGGTGACTTGGTCGATTCCATTGACGGAGATTTCCCAACGGTGGTCGGACTGCCGCTCCGCCTTGTTGCCCAGCTGCTTACACAAGCCGGTGTGAGCCTGCCGGTCGATCTTGACGAACTCTATGCCGTCAAACCCTATGCGAACTGGGTCCGCTTCTCAGGCTGATTGCAAAGGGGTAGGGGGGTCCGTACAATGCGGCCCCATCAATCGTTGTCTTGTTTAGCAGGATGCTGAAAAAGTCCGCCAGCGTCGTTCTCGCATCGCTCAGAGACTCAACGAGGGTTTTCCGGAAGTCGGAAGCACTGGAGGGGCTTTTCCGTTCGCCAAGACCTGTTGCAAGGGCGAACGGCCCCACGAAGTGCGGTCCGTACCTCCTCGCCTCTTCGCTCGCTGCGGCCTTGCTGGACAGCCTTTTTGAGCATCCTGCGAAAGTATTCATCTTTTGTGTCGCACGTGCGGACCATCTACGTTCTGGCGTGTCTATATAGTTTTCCACAGCCTGTTAGGGAGGGAGTCATGAGCGTGCGATGCTTGACGTCGGCGGCGCGAATCGGTGGCGTTGCCATTTGTGCGGTCGCGGGCCTGTTGACGGTCGTCGGTCTCCAGCCGGTCATGGCGATTGATGTGAAGCTCTCGGTGGAAGAGGCGCAGAAAGCCTTGGCAGCTGGGCGCGCGCCTTTAGAGAAGGCCAACACCCCGGAGGAGGTTAAGAAAGTCCTTCAGCAAGCCTCCATGGTCACCCGTGTGGGAGCCGATCCAGAGAAAGATCCCTGCGGAGCCAGCGCCATCCTCAGAACCAAACGTTATCGGCTTGAAGCTTTTGGCAGGCAGGAAGCGGCGGAGTCCAAGAAGCGGAAGATAGAAGTGCGCATGCCCGAAGAGTTCATAAAAAAAGTCATGGACATGCCCAATATGGAGATTGAAGTTCAGCTTTGTGGCGACGACGAATACTTTGCAGAGGGCGCCCTGATCGAGTTACAGCAGGGTTCGAAGAAGATCAAGCCCATCGACATCGGAAAAGCCGAACGTGGCCGAAAGAACGAGGGAAACGGGCCGATGTATCGGTCACGATTTACCGCACTGTTTGCCTATGAAAAGTTCGATTCCGCCGCATCGTCCATTTTCGTCGTGAATCTTCAGGACGGAACTGAGGCGAGAATCGTCGCTGATTTCTCCAAGGTAAAATAAGCGCGTATCTCGCGCTCATGAACCGCTCGCATCTGTCTGCGGCTTGTGGCTTTGCGCCCACTGAAGCTGAAACTGTTCATACGACATGGACAACTTCTGTTGCATCGCTGTCTCAAGAGGCTGTCCGGTCATGAGCACCTTCATCAGTTGGCGAAGGGTGTACATGCTGTACCGATCGAGGAGATGCTGAGTGGCAACGCTTGCCGAGAGGTATGCGGTCGATACTGAGGTTGCGGGAAGCCGAGCCCATGATCCGTGAAGCGAGGTCAGCGGTATGAAGGGAGGGTTCTGTTGTCGGGATTCTTCCATGTCCGGCCAGGGGTCTTCTGTCAGATGGATGGCCAGGCCCTCCACGAGCCATGTTGGGAGAGATGCGCTTCCACTCTTTGCCTGTTCATGGAAGAGCGCATGCACGAACTGATGACGGACTATGCGGCTGAATAATGCGAGATCGTCGAGTGCGCCTTGAGTAGGGATGTTGATCGAGCCAGAAGCGTGATCGAACAGCCTGTCGGCCCAATTGGGGAGTCCTGCCGGGCCGGAAAATTTCTGACCTGTGTGGAGGACAACCTTGATGGGTCTGGCAGGCACCTGTCCGAACTTTGAGGGAATTTCCTCATAGGCGTATTCGAGTATGGCGCGGATGCGCAGCCATGTCGCTTGATCGTCCGGCCCATCGAATTGAACGACGAAATGAGCGGTGTCGCGCGGAACAAACGGCCTCGTCGGCTGTTCTTCCTGAGGAGCGGTGGAAGGGGCCGGTGAATGGGCGGATGGCATTGAGGGAGCAGGTGCAAGGCCTTGACGAGGCTCCGGAACCGGTCTGGCGGCTATGTCTGCTGTTGTGGATGGGGCGGTGAGTGCCATGTCCGTCTTCGCGACGAGCTTATTTCGATAGGATTGGAGATGGGGATCATACTGGGTTTGTGGCTGCGCGAGATTGAGATGGGCCATCGCCGAGGTCTTGTCGCCCTTCTCCAATAGGAGTTCGGCGATCGCAAGATGCGGGAATGGGTCGGCGGGATTCAACCGAATCACTCGGTTGAGGAACTGAGAGGTCATCGCGGGATCACGAAGTTCCCAGTACGCTTGCGTCAGGTTCATGGACGCAAGCGGATTGTTGGGGTCGGACGCGACGGCTTTCTTGAAGGCTTTGACAGAGAGTGCGCTCCCGCCGAACTTTTCCTGTTGCACACCAAGATTGTTCCAGAGCGCTGCGATGTACCGGTTGGTCTTGGGCTTATCCAGCCGTTTGTGAGAGAGGGCTACCAACCGGCGTTCTGCTTCCTTATAGTTTCCCTTGTCCACTTCATCGCGAATAAGCTCGAGCGCATCGGTAGGCGCTTGCCCTGGATCGATCAGTCGAGTTTGCGGAACGTCCCAGGGCGGATATTCTTGCGTTCCCGGCAACATGAAGCTGGGGGTTGGCTGCACCGAATGAGACTCCGAGGGCTGCAGTGATGCTGGTCCAGGAGTCAAATAGGTGGGTTTTAGCCACCCCTGGTAGCCGATAAAGAGGGCCAGTCCGAGGGCCAGGAGTTTGAGTGTGGACGAGATGTCGCGTCGATATTGCACAGTGCCTTCCCTTTGGAGACCTTAACCAGCATGCCCGAAGCTACCGGCCGCGAAAGATCCCGCTGCCTCGTTTGACCGACTTCCACTGGGTTGTTTCATGACACCGGTCACATTGCGGGCCGAAACTTCCTTCATGCTTGTCATCCTTCTTATGGCAACTGACACAGGTGGACGATGATTCGACCTTCTTGTCCATGCGCGCACTGTGGCAGGCATAACAATCAACCCCCTTATGACCGCCGTCGAGCTTGAATCGAGTCCGCGTATCGTGATCGAAGTCCCACAGTTTCCAGTCTCGTAGGCTGTGGCAGTCCTTACATTCCGTACCCAACCGACGCAGATGCTTATCGTCCTTCTTGTGGCAAGCGTAGCAGGCCGTGGGCGTCTTGTCCTGATACAGCAGTCCCGTGTGGCAACTCTCACAGGCGGTAGTTCGATGTTTCCCTTGTAGTGGATAGGCCGTATCGTGATCGTGCTCAAAGAGGAGGGATTTCCAATCCCGTTCGGTATGGCAGTGTT
>JAABQN010000132.1 GCA_011391455.1 Nitrospiraceae bacterium | reverse complement strand
TCGGTTGTGAATCGTTGTTGCAGTATCTCCCGCATACCCATAACACCGGCAGTGCCGTTCGATCGCTGGTTCCAACTTGAAGGCCAGTCGGCATCTTCCAATCGCTTCCTTCTCTGCTCCATTCATGGGGGTACCGGTTAATGTGCCATCCGGAATCTTGACGTGGGGACAGCGCACACACTACACTTGAGAAATGCTGGTATTTTAACAGGAGCTCCTATGGCTAGACTGCGCGTGCTCAAGAGCGGGAAGAAGTCATCGGTATTACAGGATGCAACTGCGTTGACCACTCAATTGGCGGCCGGCCTGGAAAAAATCGGGCTTGCGATGAAAAGCCGGACGTGGCGGCGAGAAGGTCGAGCAGGTCTTGGCCCATTACAGAGGCAGGTTCTCACGCTTCTTCGGTCCAAACCCGGGCAGCGTGCACAGGTCTCAACGGTGGCGAATGAGTTGGCCATCAGACTTCCGACAGCGTCAGAAGTCATTGCGACGCTCGAACGGAAGCAGTTGGTCCGACGGCGTCGCGACATGAGCGATGGCCGAATTGTGATGGCGCAGCTGACGGCCAAAGGAAATCGATCTTGTACGCCATCTTCACGGATGCCCGATCGGTTGGCGACTGCGGCAGAGGCACTCTCTGAGCCGGAACAAATCATCCTCCTTACGTCTCTGGTAAAGGTCATTCGTAGTCTCCAAGAACAGGGTGAGATCTCTGTCGCGAGGATGTGCGTATCCTGCAATAGCTTTCACCTCAATCAACATGCCAATGCCGACCGGCCACATCACTGTGACTCTCTGAACATTCCACTCGGCGATCGTTCGCTACGTCTTGATTGCAATGTATTTGAACCGGCTTCGACCGTACAGGTCAATGAGGCCTGGGCCAACTTTACTGGTTCTCGTACTGCGTAGGATGCATAGTTTCAGGGCGCGGAGGTGGGATTGGTATGGGCGGGGTTGTAGGGAGGTAGGGGAATCATGAGTGAAAAGATGACAGCTATTCGCTTCAAGAAAGGCTCGAACCGTCCGTCTGAGGATGAATGGCTCGGGCCGGAATCTCATATGCCGAATCTGAGCCGGGAACTTCGACGTCGTGAACCGAGGAAAATCAGCTTCGCTTCTGTGTGGATAGTCGGTGTGATGTTTGCGACCGGCGTGGCGACCGGATGTCTTGCCGTGCGCCTCTTCGATCGACGGTCTTGACCCTCTTCAGCCCGTTTCATCCTCAACGGTTATTTTCGATACAAGAGATGATCGGCTTCGATTTGCGCGAGTAGATCGTCCAGTGCGGCTTGGACTGCTTCTGCAATTGGGGTCTGATCGGAAGCCGTGACCCATCGAACGCTCGACCCTGCCGTTTCTTTTTCCACCAGATAAGACTTGATCGTTGGCTTCTCCGAAGAGCCTAAGACTGATTCAAGGCGTACACGGTAGTGGTATTTATCGTGAGATCGCATTGTCAGCCAGGCCTTGATGGTCAAGGTAAGATTGGCTGGGGTATCACTTACCGAGGCAAATGACTGATGCGATTGAATGTAATTTATCGCGGCGGTTCGAAGGTCCTGTACCGGCCAGTCGAGCAAAGGGATGCCCGGCATGTGATCGGCTCCTTCCACTGCGAGAAAGGGCACAATGACTTGTAGCGAGTGCGCGATGGCGACGGACGAAACAGCCGGGGGTGCAGGGGCGACGTGAATTCGGTGGACGCATCCCCAGCTGAATAACAGGAGCCCGCCGAGAAGTATTCGAGAGAATTGGCGCAGGGGACGGTCGGCGTTCACGGATTCGTTGTTGTTGTGGGTGGATTCAGCATATCCAAATCCTTCAAGGCGCGCTGGGCCTGTTCTCGGTATGGCTTGTCTGTGGGATTCGTGTAGGTATCGATCACGCGTCGATAGGTGGCACGGGCTTGGAGGTATTGGCGCTTGATGGTGAAGTATTGGCCCAGTGCGAGCCAGTTTGTGGCTGCGGCTTCGTTGGCAGTGGTCATCAGGGCAAACTCCCGTTCGACCGATGTGGAGCCTTGTTGTCCGGCCCGCTTCCTGACGGTGTCTCCCATCTGGCTCGCCATCGCTTCAATCTGCTCATTGTCCCGGATCGCAGATTCCACTCGGTTGGCTTTCAGACTGTCATAGAACGCGTCGGCATGATTCTTAATCAGGTTCGCTCGTTCTTGGTAGCTATCGTGGGCACAACCGGCTTCTATCAGGCAACAGGCGACGAGTACCAGCGATCTGTACGATGCGAATCGGGGTCTTGTCATGAGTCGTGCTCCTTGGGTTCTTAACTGATGAGGCTCCAAGCCGCTTGGTACCGTTTATCCTACCGAATTTGGAACGAAAACGCGACCAGGCTTCGTGAAGTCTGCTGCCTCCTCTAGTGACACATGAGTCTGAAGTATGGTAAGAGTCCCACTCATTTTTGCATCTCTGTTTCGTCCCCATCGTCTAGCCTGGCCTAGGACATTGCCCTTTCAAGGCAGTAACACGGGTTCAAATCCCGTTGGGGACACCAGCGAAGCGCTAACCGCCTCTCTGCTCTAGTCGTTTCAGCGTTCAGGCCCTCCAGGAAAGTGTAGCGCAGTCCACCGAGCTATACCAAATGGAGGTTTCATGGCTACACTCTTTCACCCTCGCAACTGTCCATCTTTCTACCATCGCACCATCGTCCCTCGTCGGTTGCCCCCCATCATGATGCTTCACAGTCCCTTGAGCCGGTCTCGATGTAGGGAGTACACTACCGCCATGAACGTCGACGCTGTCTACGCGCCTGATCTCTCCACTCGATATGCCTTGCCCGTCTTTCTTGGGCGACTCCCCGCAGGGTTCCCTTCTCCCGCTGACGACTACATCGAAGGCAAGCTTGATCTCAACCGGCACTTGATTAAACATCCCGCTGCCACGTTCTTTGTGCGAGTGTCCGGCGACTCAATGACCGGAGCGGGGATTCATTCAGGGGACTTGCTCATTGTGGATCGCTCGCTTGAGGCCGTTGATGGAAACGTCGTCGTGGCCGCGCTTGATGGAGAACTGACCGTCAAGCGACTCTATATGCGAGACAAAGCCCTGCGCCTCCTCCCCGCCAACAAGGACTACCAGCCGATTGAGATTCAGGCTCAACAGTCGTTCGAGATTTGGGGAGTCGTCACCAACGTCATTCACGCGCTCTGAGTAGTCCCATGCCTCCCATCTTCGCTCTGGTCGATTGCAATAATTTCTACGCCTCCTGCGAGCGGGTGTTTAACCCAATGTTGGGAGGGAAGCCGATCGTGGTGCTGTCCAATAATGACGGCTGCGTGGTCGCTCGCTCCAATGAAGCAAAAGGACTCGGCATCGGGATGGGTGTGCCGGAGTTTCAGATTCGTCCGTTGCTCCGCACTCATCGGGTGCAGGTATTGTCCAGTAACTACACGCTCTATGGCGATATGTCGCAGCGCGTCATGGAGACGCTTGAGCAGTTCTGCCCCGATCTCGAAATCTATTCGATTGACGAGGCCTTCTTGAGTCTGGTGGGGTTTGCACAGCGGGATCTCACCGAGCACGGGCGACAGATTCGCCGCACAGTGAAGCAATGGACAGGCATTCCTGTGTCCGTTGGCATTGCAAAAACAAAGACCCTTGCCAAGATCGCCAACCGGATCGCGAAGCGGACACCGGATCTTGGGGGAGTGTTTGACCTGCTCGGCTGTTCAGATCTAGAGACGGTGTTGGGCAGGGTCGCTGTTGAGGATGTGTGGGGGATCGGGCGGAACCATGCCCGTCTCCTGAATCAGCAGGGCATCACCACTGCCCTACAGTTACGAGGGGTCGATGACCAGTGGATACGAAAGCGCATGGGAATCGTAGGCCTTCGTCTGGTGATGGAGTTACGAGGAGTATCCTGCTTGGACTTTGAACAGTGTCCTGCACCTAAGCAATCCCTCTCCTGCTCACGCGCTTTTGGGACGCTCATCCATACTCTGGCAGAAATGGAAGAGGCGGTCTCGGTCTATGCCTCACGGGTGGCTGAGAAGTTGAGGCGCGAACGACTCGCCGCAACCGTGTTGACGGTATGTCTGACAACCAACGAATTCAAAGAAGGACCGCAGTACAGTAACGCGCTGACGCTGAAGCTACCGATTGTGACGGACAGCACCGCAGACCTCATCAAGTCCGCACTTCAGGGAATCCGAGCCATCTATCGAGACGGGTATCTCTACAAGAAAGCGGGTGTGCTGCTCACGGGCTTGGTCCCTGCCAGTCAGACACAGGCCGATCTCTTCGATTATCAAGACCGTGGGAAGTCGAAGCGGCTGATGTCCGCCCTCGATGCTGTCAATGATCGGTGGGGAGGGGGAACACTGCACTACGCCTCTAGTGGTCTCACGAGAGAATGGAAGACGCATTTTCATCGACGTTCCCCAGCTTACACTACACACTGGGATGAATTGCCACTTGTTCAGGCGAAGTAATCAGGAATTAGAGCGGAAGAGGATCCTCACGAAGAGCAAATAACCAGTGACAGAACGTTTGCGGATAAACCCTCATTGACCTGGGCGGGGAGGCGGAGGAATGATCTGGACGACCAAGAAGCCGACGAAGACAGGGTGGTACTGGTATCGCGGTGAATGCGATGGAACCGCTGTTTGAGCCGCCCTTGTCAGGTCAGAGTCGTTAGAGGCTGGTTTGCGGGTCACACAACCTACTGGAATGTCTGCCTGAAGTAATTGGTGCCGAAGGAGCGATTCGGTCAGTGAGTCTGGCAGTCTAGCTGACCGCCCCATTCTCTCCGTCCTCGACGGCGACACCATCGAAGTCTTACGCAGCCTCATCCCTGCACAACAAGCCGGTGCCGCCTCATGATCTCCGTATTATCGAAGGGAGGAGCGACATACCATGAGGCCAGAATCCTATTGAGGATCTCGCGGTGGCCTATGGGTGGTGGACCTGAAGAGGGCCCAGTGTTCACAGCCATCTCGACGGCATCCCGTCCCATTTTGTGATTCTTTGTGACTGTGTGACTCATCGGTGCCGGGATCTTTCAAGGCGTGGGAACTGATTGCTCACACCAAAACGGTGGCACCGCCGACTTGGATAGCTTTCCACTTGTCCATGTTGATAGCCCTCCTCTTGAGGGGTCGCACTATAATATTAATTACCTAGTGCCAAACAAGAGGATAAGGCGCACCTATGGTTTAACCTGACATTTTGTCAGAGGCCTTAGTATCGGCCTGAGCCTCACCTGTGATCCTTGCGCCGTCCCTCGCTTCTCTCTACAATATGCCCTCCTGGTGAGGCCCCTCCTATGCCCTTCAAGATTCGTCCCCTTTCGTCGATAGCACACCGACTTCCCGTCGCCTTTGTGCTGTCGATCATCTGTCTCGTCGTGCCGGCATGGGCCGACTTTCAGGCTGGCATGGATGCCAATAACCGTGGAGACTACACCACAGCCTTGCGTGAGTGGCGTCTACTCGCCGAGCAGGGAGATGCCCTCGCGCAGTACAACCTCGGCGTGCTGTATCGCAAAGGCCGAGGCGTGCCGCAGGACGATGTCCAAGCGCGGCAGTGGTATGCCAAAGCGGCGGCACAGGGACAGGCCAAGGCGCAGTTCAATCTAGGGACGTTGTATTTTAACGGAGAGGGAGTCCCTAAAGACTATCAGCAGGCCCTGCGATGGTTCCGTTTGGCCGCAGACCAAGGAGAGGCGCTCGCTCAAACGAAAATGGCCGTCATGTACGATGAGGGCCAGGGTGTGCCGAAGAATATCGTCCAGGCGTATAAGTGGTACAGTCTGGCGGCAACGAACGGGGATAAACCAGCGACCCTACTTCGTGATTCGCTCGCCAACCAGTTGACCCCTGCCCAGATTGCCGAGGCACAAAAGCTGGCGCAGGAGTGGAAGCCAAAGACGCCGTCAGCTCCTCGCTGAACCACACGACTCCGACATATTCCTGCCGATC
>JAABQN010000131.1 GCA_011391455.1 Nitrospiraceae bacterium | reverse complement strand
CATCCCCTAGAATTCCTCGAACTCCTCTTTCATCGATCCGGCGGCGACGCCGGCCGGCTTATCACGACGCTCCGTCTTCGGTGGACGTTTTGGGGAGGCGTCGGCGCCCGATTCTTTCTCTCCATAGATGGCATGAATCGTTTTCGCCGTGTTCGCTCTCAAATCCACCACAGGCGCCATCGCCGCCTTCTGCGCCTCGGAAACATTGATCTTGAAGGATTTGACCTGCTTCATCAGCGCCTTGGACTGCTCACGCATGGATTGGCTCGCGGCGGTGGTTTCTTCGACCAGCGCAGCGTTCTGCTGCGTGGTCTGGTCCATGTGCATGATCGACGTATTCACCTGATCGATCCCGCTGGCCTGCTCCTGCGAGGCCGCCGTAATCTCGGCAATGATGTCCGTCACCCGCTTGACCGACGTCACAATCTCATTGAGCGTCTTGCCGGATTGATTGACCAGTTCGCTCCCGTCCGTCACCCGCTGGAGCGATTCCTTAATCAGGCCCTTGATCTCTTTCGCCGCCGTCGCCGACCGCTGCGCCAGGTTCCGCACCTCGGCAGCCACCACAGCAAAGCCCCGCCCATGTTCCCCGGCCCGCGCCGCTTCCACCGCCGCATTCAACGCTAAGAGATTCGTCTGGAAGGCGATCTCGTCGATCACGGTAATGATATCGGCAATCTTCGTACTGCTCTTGTTGATCTCACTCATCGCCTCGACCGCCTTCGTGGTGACCGCGCCGCCCTTGGCGGCCACATCGCGCGCGGCCACGGCGAGCTGATTTGCCTGCCGGGCGTTGTCGGCGTTCTGCTTCACCGTGGCGGTCATCTCCTCCATCGCGCTGGACGTCTCTTCCAGCGACGCGGCCTGTTCGCTGGTCCGTGCCGAGAGATCTTCGTTGCCTTTGGTGATTTCTTCCGCTCCCGTTTCTACGCTCTCCGCGGCTTCGCACACGGTGGTCATTGAGATCTTCAGATTGCTGATCGCGCTGTTGAGACTGACCTTGATCTGCTCAAGCTCGCCCTCACAGGCCATCGTCAGCTGGTCCGTCAGATCGCCCTGTTCCAGCTTCGTCAGCACCCGCTTGGCCTCCACCAGGAACTGTTCCATCTTCGCCGTTTGCCCCCGTTCCGCCGTTACCTTCGCCTGGAGCGTCTCCCCCATCTCGTTAAATCCCCGCGCCAGCACGCCCACCTCGTCCGTCGTCGTGACCGGCACCCGCGTGTCGAGTGCGCCGCCGGCCAGCTTCACCACCGCCTCACTCACCCGAACGATGCCTTTGGCGCCGATCCGCCCGATCAGGACCCCGATCAGCACGATCAGCAACACACACAGGAGGATGGCGATCAGGACGTTCCGGTTGATCGCTCTGGCATCGGTGGTCGCATCGGCGTAATCCACCGAGATGAGGACCGACCAATTCATGCCGGGATACCCTAAGGCCCCCTTGAGGTGTGAGTAGCCGATCAACTGCGACACCCCGGAACGGTGGTGGGGCTCAATCGAATAGCCAGGCTTGCCTGCCACGGCGCCCTTGGCCGCCCGACTTCCACGGTCAGCCAGATTGGTGGTCAGCAGGGTCGTAAAATCATGACGGAACTGTTCGGTGCCAGCGCCAGATGGATCGTAGTCCGCAAGCATCTTGCCGTCTTTGTCGAGGAGGAAGACGCCCGAATTGGGAAACCCGGCCTTCTTGAGCACTTGTTGGGCCACACGCAGGATATCTTCCACGAGCGAGAACTTCGCGCGATTCGTCCAATAGGCCACGACTTTGCCGTCCCGATAGACCGGGGCGGAAAAGCCCAGTGTAAGCCCATCATCACCGGGATAGGCAACCTTCACGTCCGAATCGACATGGAGGTCTTCGATATAGGTGCCGGTTGCGACTGTGTTGCCTGGCGCGGCAAATGGCATCGTGGTCGTAAACTGCTGGGCCTTCAGCGCACGGAACCAGGCCGTCTCTGCGTAGCTTTTCTTGTAGAGGCCCTGGGACTGGATCGGTTTCCCATCGGCATCCTTGGAGTTCACGGCGATCACACGCCCCTCCAGATCGACCAGCAGGCTCAACGAGTAGAGGTCATAGGTGTCCACATATTGGTTGATGACCTGGCTGATCGAATTGTCCTCGACCTCGGCGCGATACCAGACGGCCTTCTGATCGAGCACCTGGTTGAGACCGAAGGCCTGCACGTCGCCATAGCGTTCAAAGAGGTTGCGATCGATCTTGTCAGCGACGCCCTCCGCCATCGCGTGGAAGCGCGACCCGACCGAGTCTTCAATGGTCAGGCTGGCGTTGTACGCAATCAGCCCGACGATCGCCATGGGCACAAAGCCGAACAGGGCAAAGAGTGTGGTCAATTTCGCCGTGATCCCCCAGCAGCCGAATGTGTGGTTCTTGAACGTCATGATAACTCTCCCTGTTGCAGTGTGAACCGAAGGCTTACACTGGTTGAAGGCTCATGCAGGCTGAAGGTCTGAAAGGCCAAAGGCCCGAACACTTCAGCCTGCAGCCTGCCCCGTCTATCTCGTTTATCCCGCCTATCCCGCGCGTTCCGCGATCAGGCCGCAATCGTCGTGACTTTCTGCATCTCGCTCTCGCTCAGCAACCGGTCGATATTCAGCAGCGCCACAAGTTTGTCGCCGCACTTGGCGATGCCGTTCAAGAAACTCACATCGACTTTGGTTCCGAACTCCGGCGGGGCCTGGATGTCCTTTTGACTGATGTTGAGCACATCCGAGACAGAATCCACCACCAGACCCATGATGCGATCCCGCACGACGACCACAACAATGACGCTGAGCATCGTGTAGTCGACAGTTGCCATGCCGAACGTGGTCCGCAATTCGACGATGGGCACAATCGTGCCGCGCAGGTTCATGACCCCTTTGATATAGCTCGGTGTGTTGGGAATTTTCGTCACGGCCGTGTAGCCCTTGAGTTCCTGCACCCGGAGAATATCCACCCCGTACAGCTCATCACCGAGCTGAAACGTCAGGAACTGGTTTCCGTCCGTGGCAAGCCCGATTTGCTGATTGGTCTCCTTCGTCGCGGTCTCAGGCGCTGCTGCTGCCATAGGATCCTCCCTTATTGAGTGGTGTGCGGGACGGGAAGTTCGAAGTTATGGGTTCGCAGTTCCAATCCGCCTCTAACTCAGAACTTAGAACTCAGAACTTCTTCACCTGCCTCACGCCGCCACCGGCACATACCGGCGTGACATTTCTATCAGCCCACGAACATCGAGAATAAAGCCGACTGTTCCATCGCCCAATATCGTCGCGCCGGCGATGCCATCGATCTTGCGGAAGTTCTGCTCCATGCTCTTGATGACGACCTGTTGCTGGCCGAGGATTTCGTCCACCATCACAGCGACCTGCTCCCCTTCCGTTTCAAGGATCAAGAGAATCGCCTTGGTGGGGTCGATATATTCCGGTTGCAGGGAGAAGACATCGTAAAGGCGCATCACGGGCAAGTAGGTGTCGCGCACGTCGAGGAGTTCGCCTTTGCCGACGACGGTCTTAATCGCGCCGGTCTTCGGCCGGATGGATTCCAAGATCGAGAGCAACGGCACAATGTACGTCTCTTTGCCGACTCGAACCGTCATCCCTTCAATGATGGCTAAGGTCAGAGGGAGCTTGAGCGTAAAGATCGTGCCTTTGCCCGGCGCCGTTTTGATGCTGACGGCGCCGCCCAGCCCTTCGATATTGCGCTTGACGACATCCATTCCGACGCCTCGTCCCGAGACGTCCGTCACCTTTTCAGCAGTTGAAAACCCCGGCTTGAAGATTAAGGGCCAGATCTGGTCGTCTGACAGTTTTTCGTGTTCCGCGATCAAGCCCTGTTTGATCGCCTTGGCTAGAATTTTGTCGCGGTTCAACCCTCGCCCATCGTCTTCGACGGTGACGCAAATGCTGCCGCCTGAGTGGAAGGCATTGAGCCGGATGGTCCCCAGCTCCGGCTTGTTGTTATCAAGACGCTCTTCCGGCATTTCCAACCCGTGGTCAGCCGAATTCCGCACAAGATGCGTCAGCGGGTCGCCGATGGATTCGATGACCGTCTTGTCCAACTCGGTCTCTTCGCCGGACAGGACAAGCTGAATCTTCTTGCCCGCTTTGGCCGAGAGGTCGCGGACCAGCCGTGGGAAGCGGCTGAAGGCGTTGCCGATCGGCAACATGCGGATGCCCATGACCCGTTCCTGAATCTCGCGCGTGTTATGCTCCAATTGCGCCATCCGCTCCAGCAACAGCGGCATCTGGGTGATTTCGAAGCGGGCTCCGAGATCGCTCAACATCGACTGGGTAATAACCAATTCGCCAACAAGGTTGATGAGCTTGTCGATCTTATCGGTATCCACGCGGATCGAGGTCGTATCGGTTTTCTTGAATTGGGTGGCGGACTCCTGTTGCTTCTGCTTCTGTTTCTGCAACGCCTGCTCGATCTGCTGTGGCGTGACGGCATGCTGCTCAACGAGAATCTGGCCGACTCGCTTTTGCTGCGCCAGCGCATGGTCGAGCGTTTCGCGCGAGACAATCCCAGTCTCGACGAGAATCTCTCCGAGGGGTTTGGGCTCTCCCTCGAGCTCGTCAGGGGTGAGGCGTGAGGGGTGAGGGGCGGAAGAAGGCTCATGGGAAGAGGGCCGCTCTTCACCCCTTACCCCTAACGCCTTACCCCTGACGTCTTCAGTGATGGTAAGCACACTGTCTTCGCGCACAAACTCAAACACTGCGTCTAACACCTGCCGATCCTTGGCCGTTTCCAATTTCATGGTCCAGGAGAGATAGCACCGCTCCGGATCCATTGTTGCCAACTCCGGCAGCTTCGTCGTATCGACGGTCACCTGGGATAATGTCCCGAGATTGTCGAGCTCCTTGAAGATTTGCAGCGGATCAAGGCCGCGCTGAAAGAGCCATTCCGGCGGGGTCCAGGCAATCGTAAAATGCCGTGAGGGGTAAGGGGTAAGGGGTAAGGGGGTAGAAAGAGAGGCTGAGGTTAAGGAGAATTCTGAAGGGCCATCCTCAACCTTGACCTTTGTATCGCTTGCCGTAGCCAGTTCGCCCGTGAGCCGGTGGACGGTTTCGCCGTCCACCGGTGAACCGGTTTTGACTGCGTCGATCAGCATCTTCAAACAGTCGGTCGATTTGAGCAGGAGGTCGGCAATTTGCGGCGTAACAACTTTCTGACCATTTCGAAGCAGGTCCAGCAGGGTCTCCATCTTATGGGTAAACTGCGCGACAGCGGCAAAGCCGAACATACCGCTCGTCCCCTTGATGGAATGAGCCGAGCGGAAAATCTTGTTCAACAAATCCAGGTCTTCCGGATACTGTTCGAGCGCCAGCAGCCCTTCTTCGACTATGGCCAAATGATCGCCGGCTTCTTCGAAAAATGCCTCTTTAAATTGTCCAAAATCGTTGCTCATACAGCCTCGTTAGGCGTGCTGGGTGGAGCTGACTTCCGATACCCCTTTACCCCTAACGCCTTACCCCTCACATTATTTACGCCGGCAACACCTTGGCGATGACCTTGAGTATCACTTCGGGGTTGAATGGCTTGACGATCCATCCGGTCGCGCCGGCCTCTTTGCCTGCTTGTTTCTTGTCTGCCGCCGATTCTGTGGTGAGCATCAAAATCGGCGTGAACTTGAACGATGCCATCTTGCGGAGTTCCTTGATCAGGCTGATGCCGTCCATCTCCGGCATGTTCAGGTCGGTCACGACAATGTCCACCTTCGGCCCACCGGCGATCTTCGCAATGGCATCCTTCCCATGTTCCGCTTCCACAACCTTGAATCCGGCATTCGTTAAGGTGAAGGCCACCATCTGTCTCATCGTCGGTGAATCGTCCACGACTAGCGCTGTTTTTCCCATCCGTGCACTCCCGCCTCCTCTGGCTCAGCCTTTGCCGGCTGCTGTCTCTCATAGACTCAAAACAGTGTCGCGGAGTCCGTTTCCGTCTCTTCCGTTTCGATCGGTACCGGCTCTTGGT
>JAABQN010000130.1 GCA_011391455.1 Nitrospiraceae bacterium | reverse complement strand
GGCGGGCGAGCCTCGACCGACCAGATCCGTTCCGGAGAAGACGAGGCTCAGCTTGAAGCGGCCTTTCATCTCCCGGACCGCCATCCACTCCTTCAACGCCTGCGGCTCCACGACATCATCGGTCCAAACGAGTCTGAGTTGATTCTTCGACGCGTGCTTTCCAGATCGGGCCGCCATCGGGTGTATGTCAATGGCAGCCTCTGTCCTCTGCGTGTGCTCGAAGAACTCGGGGGCACCCTCGTCGATATCCATGGTCAGCATGAGCAGCAATCGCTCTTGGCTACTGCCAAGCAATTAGATGCCCTCGATGCGTTCGGACGTCTCTACGAACTGCGTGGGAGGTATGAACAGGCCTATCAGGGCTGGAGGGAATTACGCGCGCAGTTGGATGTATTGCAGCGTGACGCCGCCGATCGTGCAAGGCGTGAAGATCTGTTGCGGTTCCAGGCTCAGGAGATCCAACAAGCTGGTCTGTTGCCTGATGAAGAAGAGTTGCTTCGTAGCGAGCGGCTGCGGCTAGTCCATGCGCATCGGCTTAGGGAGTTGGCTCACGAAGCTCACGTTGAGTTACAGGATGACGAGCAGGCTGTCCTCACCAGGCTGGGGCGGATCGGGCGAACCCTCGCGGAGCTGGCTCAGACAGATCCGACGATGGGTGCTTGTGAACAGGCTGCTGCGGTGTCGGCGATCCAACTTAAAGAACTTGCCGGGCAGTTGCGCGATTATGCGGAACAGTTAGAGGCAGATCCTGACCGGCAGGCTGTCGTGGAAGACCGACTCGACCTGATCCAGCAGTTGAAGAAAAAGTATGGAGGATCGGTTGAGGCGGTAGTAGCGACCGGCAGTCGGGTGCAGGAGGAGCTTCAGTTATTGGACAGTCATGAAGAGAGAACTGCTGAGATGGCCGCGCGCCTGGATGAAGAGGTCAAACTGCTTCACACGCTGGCGCAGCAGCTGTCCAAGAAGCGAATTGATGCAGCCAAACGAATGACGACGCAGGTGGGAGCGGAGTTGGCCGCGCTAAAAATGGAGCAGGCGATCTTTCAGGTCACGGTATCGAGCGATGAGTCAGTCGAGGGACTTGGATCGGCGGGACGTGACCGGGTCGAGTTTCTGCTTTCAAGCAATCCTGGTGAACCGCCGAGGCCTTTGGGCCGGGTGGCGTCCGGCGGAGAACTCTCACGTATTATGCTGGCGCTCAAGACGGTATTGGCCGAGATGGATCAGGTTCCGGTTTTGGTCTTCGACGAAATCGATACGGGAGTCGGTGGAGCAGTCGCTGCGGCTATGGGAACGAGATTACGCAAACTCGGATCGTTTCATCAAGTATTTTGCATCACTCATCTTCCGCAGGTCGCGTCCCAGGCGGAGCATCATCTGCTGGTGGAAAAGGGACTGGAGAGTCGACGGACATCCACCTCGGTCAGAGCGCTCAAGGGGATGGGACGAGAAGAGGAAATCGCCAGAATGTTGGGCGGTCTGACCATTACGAAAAAAGTGCGTGAAACGGCAGCGGAGCTTATTGCAGGGGCGAAAGGAATCAAACCTGAGTGATTTGGTTTGTTTAGTTTATCTGGTTCATCTGGTTTTTCTGAATAGTCCGGTTTAACCAAATAAACAAGACAAACCAAACAAACAAATTTCGGATTAGTCGGTCGAGGAAGTTGCTATCGCCATGGCAGGGAGGGACGCCTTGCATTCCTGAATGACGCGGGTAAAGAGTTCGGTCAATTTCGGTTCGAAGTGGGTGCCGGCATACGAAAGCATCTGTTGGCAGGCGTCATCAATCGAGAGGGGTGTTCTGTCAGGAAGTTCCGCGGTCAGATGGTCGAACGTTTGCGCCAGACAGACAATACGAGCCAGTTGAGGGATGCCTTCTTTCTGAAGTCCAAATGGGTAGCCTGACCCATCCCACCGTTCATGGTGATAAACAATAATCTGTCCCACCTCAGCCGGAAGGCCCAACGGTGACACGAGCTTCGCGCCCTGCTCCGGGTGATGCCGGTTGCCGATGGATTCTCCGGTCACAACGATTTCATCGTCGGCAAATCGATAGGGTTCAGGCCCGATCTTGCCGATGTCGTGGAGGAATGCCCCCAACGCCAGAGATTTCTGTTCAGCGGCGGTCAGGTTGATGCGGTTGGCCAAGAGTGTGGCGTAGAAACTGACTCGGCTGCAGTGGTTGAGTAACTGGCGATCCTTGGCTTCAAGCAGGTCGGAGAGCAGGGGGAGCGGGTCCAGTGTTTTTTCAGCGTGGGAGGTATTATCTGACCCAGTCTTTCCGATTGCCTGATATCCAGCGAATAATTCCTTCCACGCTTGAGCGTTTTCGGTTTCGGATCCCCAGAGGCCGGTTGTTGTTCCGATAAAATGCCTGAGGAAATCGAGTCGTTGCTTTTTTTCGATTGTCTGTTTGACGAGCGAAAGCAATTCCGTGACGTTGAAAGGTTTGAGCAGGTAGCCGGCGGCGCCATGGCGTATCCCTTCCATGGCAGACTTTAAGCTTCCGTATCCGGTGATGATGATGACCTCAACGTCGGCGTGGTGTTGCTTGATGTCCTGAAGCAGATCCAGGCCCTGACGGTCTGGAAGCTTTTGATCGAGGGTGATGAGATCGATCCGCTGAGTATTCAGGACTTGTATCGCTGCACTACCTGATTCCGCTGTCTCAACATTGAAAAAGGGGCGGAGAATCACTTTGAGCGCGTCACGAGGTCCTGCCTCGTCGTCAATGACGAGCAGGGTCGGCTTATTCTTTGTCGATTCCAGGGTCGCAGATAAGTTCACAGATGTCCTCTATGGCTAATTACGTACATAGTGAAGCAATTCTTGTTCCATTTCAGTGAGTTAGCACCACTGACTCAATAGAGTGTGGCTTGTATCTGATTGAAGCCCATATGTAGTTTTCTTGAACGCAACACTACGTATCGCAGCAGGAAATTTCATACTAACTGTGCAAAAAAGACGCAGTGAGGAGGGCTGCCTGTGCTATTCCTGCACTACGGCTGGAGGTTCAACGCTGACTTCCTGATCCGGACGTCCGATTCCCAGCGTGTCCATGCGGTACTTGAGCATCCGACGGCTGATTCCCAGCAAGTTGGCGGCATGGGTTTGGATGTAGTTCGTTCGCTTGAGGGCATCCAAGATAATTTCCCGCTCAAATTCCATAACGGCTTTTTCAAGCGACAGTCGCCCGGCGAGCGTGTCGTCACGAAGGGAGGAGGACCGGGAGTCGTTCTTGAGAACGGTCGGAAGATGTTCGGGTGTGATGATGTCCGATCCCTTGGACCAAATGAACGCCTGTTCGATGATGTTCTCCATCTCCCGAACATTGCCTGGCCAGGGATAGCGGGTCAGAAGATCGATGGCATCTTTGGAGAAATCTTGGAGGGGCCGACGGTCTTCTTCGATACGTTTGGCCAGAAAATGTTTGGCGAGGAGCGGGATATCCTCACCGCGCTCCCGGAGGGGGGGCAAATACAGCGCAATGACGTTGATGCGGTAGTAGAGGTCTTCACGGAATTGTCCCTTGCGAACGAGCTCTTCGAGATTCTGGTTCGTCGCGGTGACGATGCGCACATCCACCTTGATGGATTGCACTCCACCGACTCTGGTGAATTCTCGTTCTTGCAAGATGCGCAGGAGCTTGGCTTGCGTCATGGGGCTGAGGTCGCCGATCTCGTCGAGAAAAAGCGTTCCGGTATTGGCCAGTTCGAACTGCCCAACTCGACGGGCTGTGGCGTCCGTGAACGACCCTTTCTCATGGCCGAACAGCTCACTCTCGATGAGCGTGTCAGGAATGGCGGCGCAGTTCAGCGCGATAAAGGGCCGTTCCCGTCTGCCGCTATTATAGTGGAGTGCCTTGGCGACCAGTTCTTTGCCCGTGCCGCTTTCGCCGCCGATCAGGACCGTCGTGCGGCTGTCGGCGACTTGTTCGATCTTGGTGTAGATATCCTGCATCGACGGGCTTTTGCCGATCAGGTTGTGAAAGGCATAGCGCCGAACGACTTGCGCACGGAGTTGTTTCACTTCTCGTTGGAGTTCTTGGTCGCTGAGCGCGCGTTCGACGATCAGGCGGAGTTCTTCCACATCGAAGGGTTTCGAGAGGTAGTCGGCTGCGCCGAACTTCATCGCATCGACGGCGGTCTTGACCGATTTTGTTCCCGTCAGCATGATCACCGGCGCCGTCCGGTCCTCGGCGCGTATCGTTTGGAGTACTGACAGCCCGTCGGTGCCAGGCAGGATCACATCCAGAAGGACCAGGTGAGGCGCTTCCTTGCGGAATAGCTCGAGGCCTTCCTGGGCATCGGCGGCTTGGATCGTTTCGTAGGTCGGTTCCAGTACTGCCTTCAATGAGGTCCGAACCCGGGCCTCATCATCGATCAACAGCACTCGTTTTTTCATACTGGTGTCCATAGGGTGTAGACGGCTATGCAGGTAACGCAGGCAGGCTCACGAAAAATGTCGTGCCGGCGCCGACCGAGCTTTTTACCCGGATTTCGCCGTGATGTTCTTGAATAATTTGATGGACGATGGTCAAACCCAACCCCGTACCTTCGTGTTCTCCGCTCTCGTGCTTGGTCGTGAAAAATGGGTCGAAAATATGTTCGAGATTCGTCTCCTGGATTCCCTCACCCGTATCCTCGATTTCGATGTGGACCCAGACGTTCCCTCCCGGCTTCACGATCTTGCGGGTTTGAACGCGCAACCGCCCACCCGCTTTTGCCATCGAGTCCATGGCATTGAGCAAAAGGTTGAGTAGGACTTGCTTGATCTGCTGTCGGTCCAGCATGACACGAGGCAGGTCGGACGCCAACTCTTTTTCAATCTTGATCCCGTAGCTGTCTGCCTTGACGTCGATGAAATAGAGGCAGGAGGTGACAATGTCGTTGAAGTCCTCGTCCGTCAGCTTGGGTTCCATGTAGCGGGCGTAATCGAGAATTTCCTCGATGAGCCGTTCGATCCGATACACATCGTCGAGCACCACTTTGCTGAATTCTTGGATAAATTGAGAGTCGTCTTTTCGTTCAGGAGCCAATTGGATAAAGGTTTTAATCGACGTGAGGGGGTTTCTGATTTCATGGGCGAAGCCCCCGGCGATTGTTTCAAGGGATTTCAGGCGATCGGTGCGCTTCATGAGCATGTGTGAACGATGGAGATCCTCGTACAACATAATGGTGTCCAGCGCATTCGTAGCGGTTTGTGCCAGCGCAGCGAGCAGGAGCTTGTTCGGCGCAATTTCTCCGGCCAAAGGCTGCGCTGCGCCGAGGAATGAGAAGCCGATGAGGCGGCCTTTATTGAGGTGTGGCACGATGCGTGTGGCCTGCATAGATTCCATGGCTGCGCGCGTGTCGACTCCGGAGTCGAGGTCTTGGATATCTGCAGCCGAGTCGGCTTGCGTCATGATCCGGTTGGTTCCGAGCAGATGGAGTGAGAGAGGATGGCTTATGGCCAGTGTCGGAGGAATAAGCGCTGGTGCGACAGGGCCAACCGTACTGGCGCGGCGATAGTATTCGTGCTCGCGATCCAGCAGGAACAGCGCTCCATGGGTCGTGGCGCCTGCATGACACAGCTCGTGGATAATGCGATTCCCGAGCGTCGGCAGATCAGTCATGGCTCCCAGATCGGCTGCAAACTGTGTGACGATATTCAATAGCGTGCTGGAGGAAGGCGATACGATGTCAGTATCAGACGCGTGTGATGTCATAATTATAGAGAGCACAGTGGCACCGTGTGGCTCGGCGACGGGCCTACGGACTGAGCATGGAAAATTTAAGTGTTCAAAGATGTACGGGTGGAAGTATACACGGCACTGGTACGTTCAGCCAGCGGATTTATCTTTCTCGATCACGGCGAAAAGGGCGTGCCCGTCGAGCCCAGAAAGGATGCGGGGTGTGAGGATGCCGGCTTGCCGGAGGAACGAGGCTAGCGAAGACCGGTCGAAGGTGTGCAGCAATCCATGCCGGATGGCCTCCCGGAGTTGCCCCAGGTAGTGTAATACGAGGTGGGCTTCTGGAGTAAATTCATCTTGATTCGCCCTGTG
>JAABQN010000129.1 GCA_011391455.1 Nitrospiraceae bacterium | reverse complement strand
CTTCCGCAGAAGGGTGAACGGCCGGTAACGTCTGTGGAAGTGTCGCTGGTCACCAGTCTACCGGCTCCCGCGAGGCAACCCGAGGATGCGAAACCGGCACCGGCGCCGTTAGTCAAAGCTGTGGCCCCCAGTCCAGCCCCTTCTGCCGCACCTCCAATAAACGAGAAGAGAAGGGATGTATTGCAGGATCTTCAGCTTCCGCCGGATGCGCCGAAGTTTGGAGATTTGAGCCCTGCAAAAAAACCGGTGTCTCAGGCCCAGCAGGAGGCCAAAGCGCTCGATATCCCGCGTGTTCCGGATGTGGCGCAAGATCCGGTTGCGAAGATTCCTCAGCGGTCTACGGTCAGCGAAGATCTGAGTCGTGAATTAGAAGAAGAGCTGAAAAAGATCAAACAGGTCAGGCCTGCGGCGAAGCTGGAAATCCCGATAGAGGTGAAATCGAGCGAGACGTCAGTCACGCCGGCGCCTCAGCAAGAGCTGAAGGCCCCGACGGTCAAGACTCCCGAGACAACCCTGAAGATTTCCGGTGCGGCCGGATCGAATCTCTACTGGGCTCGCGTGCAGTCCATTATTAGCAGCCAGTGGGAGCCGCCTCCGGTCGATATGACGGGGCAAACCTATACGATGATCGTCAAGTTTCGGCTTCAACGGGATGGAATCATCAAAGACGTAGTCGTGCAACAGTCGTCCGGAAATGCCTATTTTGATATGGCAGGCCAGCGCGCTGTGCTGCGGCCACGAGTATTGCCCGTGTTTCCTGCAGATATGGCAGACAGCTATAAAGATATAGAAATGGTATTTCGAGTTGGAGAATTGGCCGGATGACACAGGTGAAACTGATCAGTGCCTGGCTCGGGGGATTGTTGCTCACCGCCGCAGCCGTCGGCACTCTTGAATCCGGGGCGGCGGATGTCTTCCTTGAAGCCACCCGACCGGATTTTCAAAAGATTACCCTAGGTGTTGCGGAGATATTAAACACGGGAGGTTCCGATTGGTTGGCGGGGCGGATCGAAGAAGTCCTCAAACATGATGTGAGACGGTCCTTGGTCTTTGAGTTGGTGGATTTGCCCGGTCTTGGGATTCAAATGCCAGATGTTCGCAATGGGAAGGGGGCTGGCTCTAAAGCTGTATTTAAACAGGTGGCTGAGAAGGGTGTCTCGGTCTTGGTCTGGGGAACCGCAAGCTGGAAAGCGGCGGGTGATCAATCCGAGGTGAATGTGGAAGGCTTCGTCTATGACAGTGGAAGTGACGAAGTCGTGGGGGGGAAGCGCTATGCCGGATCGCCCTCGGTTGTGCGGCAGATGGCGCACCGCTTTGCCGACGAACTGGTGTTTCGTTACACGGGTGAGCCGGGTATCGCGCGAACGAAGATTGCGTATGTGGCTCAGCAGGGGACTGCCCGCGAGTTGTTTGTAATGGATTATGATGGCTATGATACGCGCCAACTCACCGCCGACGGGTTTCTGAACCTGATGCCGCAATGGTCTCCGGATCGACGATTCCTCATTTTTACCGCCTATCGCAATCGCAATTCGCAGGACATCGACATGATCGAGTTAGCGACGGGTAAGCGATGGACGGTGATTTCTTTTGGAGGGCTGAATATTACTCCGTCACTGTCTCCTGATGGAAACTTCCTGGCATTTGCCTCCAGTTATGAAGGCAATTCTGAAATCTATCGGTTGGATACAAGGACGAAAGCCATCCAGCGCTTGACGATGAATCCGTCCGGCGACTTGTCTCCTTCCTGGTCTCCGAACGGGAGAGAGCTGGTATTTGTGTCGGATCGGGGTGGCGGACCGCAACTGTTCTTGATGAGTTCAGACGGGTCGAATGTGCGCCGTCTGACGTTTGAAGGGGATTACAACGCGGCGCCAGTGTGGTCGCCGCGCGGGAACTGGATCGCCTATGTATGCCGGACACGTAGAGAGTACAAGCTCTGTATCATTTCTCCGGATGGACAGAAGCGAACGCAATTGACGACGGGACCGGGAGTCGACGATTCACCTTCCTGGTCGCCGGATGGCCGGCATCTGGCGTTCAGTTCAACCGCCGAGGGAAAGAGCCACATCTATATGATCGATGCCGATGGGAAAGACAGAGAACGGCTTACCTTCCAGGGGACGCACAATAGTGCGCCTTCCTGGTCTCCGGCATGGTAAAGATGACGTGTTGGCTGTAACGGATGAATGAGGGTAGATAAATGGTTGAGATGGCTAACCTAGGAAAAGGAGAAAGACATATGAATAAGACGATCTGGACATGCGGCTCGGTGCTGGCGCTGAGCATCGTATTGATTGGTATGCCCGGTTGCTCAAAAAAGTCCGTACAAACCGGCGGCGACTCCCAGGCCACTAAGGGGGGAACGGAGAGTTCCAAGTCCGGTGTCGGCAGCTTCCCTGACACAGGTGTTCAGTCGGGTGGCGGCGGGCTCCGGGGCCTCGACAAGAACCCATCGGAGGAACGTTTGGGCAGTGCAGCGCAGGGTAAGATGGATTCCTCCAGCAATGCCGGGCGGCAAATGGAGGAAATCAGGGCCGAGCAGGCCGCTTCAGCCGCAGCAGGTCTGCGAGATGTGTTTTTCGGCTACGATAGCTGGGTGATTTCCGAGGAAGGGCGTCAATCGTTAAGTCACGATGCGGAGTGGATGAAGTCCAATCCGAATGCGCTGATCAAGGTCGAAGGGCATTGTGATGAGCGCGGAACTGTCGCCTACAACTTCGTACTCGGGGAAAAACGGGCGAAAGCCGCACGGAACTATCTGGTCGAACTCGGAGTCGCTGCCAATCGCCTGTCCGTGGTGTCGTATGGGAAAGAGCGACCGTCCTGCAATGAGCATGCGGAGTCCTGCTATCAGCAGAATAGGCGAGGGCGCATTTTGATAAAGTCTGGGAAATAGGCGGCGTATTTTGTTACGGCGGTTGCGATTCAGTACTCCGTAAAGAGAGTGCTGGGGATTTTTTGCTGCCCTTCACCAAAGACCTTGTAGTTTGCGGTGGGGAGCTGCATCATTCGTAGGTGCAAAAATGTGGAACGGTTCGAATACAAACGGAACTTGGGCGACGATCTGCGTGGTCTATGTGTTGTTGTCGACAGGCTGTGTTGCCCAACAGTCTGATCTCAAACAGACAGAAAAGAATCTTCAGCAGCGCATCAAGCAGTCGAGCGACGAGTCGGCACAGACTCGCGCGCGCCAGAGTCAAGAAATTTCAGTGCTTCGGGAACAGGAGTTGCCCCAGTTGCGCGGCGAGTTGGAGCGGGCGTTGCATCAAGCCCAGGAGCTCCAGGCCAAGCAGGAAGATTTCAAGCAGCGCTCTATGCAACTGGAGCAACAAACCAAACGGCTCGAACAGTTGGCCGGCAAGCTGGAGGCGGATGGTACAAGTCGCTACAATCAGGTACGGGAAAGCCTCAATGCGCAAGATGTCAAGAATAAGCAAGATCGCGATCAGCTCCGTATCGATGTGAACGCTCGTCTTGACGACGTGAGCCGGCAGATGGAGATGATCCGAAAGGAGATCATCGAGGTCGTGCAGAAGACGAACAGCGGACTTGCTAGAAGCCTCGATACACGTCTGGATGAGCAGCATAAGGCGCTGGCGGATAACCAGGCTCGGGCCGAACAGCTGTCGGCAAAATTCGCACAATTCAGCCAGTCCCTCACGGCATTCAGAGATTCGTTGACCGGGTTGAGTGACAGGGTGAGTCAAGGGGAGCAGGAGAGCAAAGCCGTGACCGGTCACATGGGCGAAGTCAGTACGAGTGTGACATCTGTTGCCCAGAAGCTCGCTGCCCGCCTCAATGATCAGGACCATCGTCTGGATGCCCTCTCCAAAGCCGTTGATCGGGTCGCGCAGGATGCTCATCTACGAGGGGGAAACAAGGGAGCGACACGTCAGTCAACCACGAAGCCGGCCCAGCGATCGACATTGGCGCCTGTGTCTGAGAACGAAAGGGCTGAGAGGTGAAGGCTTTAACTGTGATGCACAAGAATATGGGCTCAAGGGGCTTGGCCATTCTCATGGCTGGGGCGATGGTCTGGCTTGCCGGATGTGCCAGCCACGCGGACTTTGTGGAAGTGCGTGATCACTTGGCGACGGTGTCGAAGTCTCAGGATCAGGATCAAAAGCGGTTGGATGCATTGCAACGACGCTTGGAGTCGCTGGAGCGGACGAAGGATACTGAATCTGCCAGACAGAAGCTCGATCCGAAGCTTGATCCGAAGCTCGATGAACTGTCTGCACGGATCCAAAGGGTAGAGAGCCGGTTGGCCAAATCCGACGAAGTAATGGGTGTTCCGGTTCTGCCTAAGATAGAGCCATCTCAAGTCGATCCCACTCGTCCCTCAAAACCACAGAAGACTGGCTCTTCCGCAGATGCGCCGCCGGCAATGTCCGGTGTTCCCATGATTACTCCGACTTCGGCGTTCAATCTGGCCTACAATGATTATCTCAACGGAAAATACGATCTTGCCGTGGCGGGTTTTCAGCGATTTGTGAAGGACTTCCCCGGCACGTCGCTGACGCCGAATGCCTACTACTGGTTAGGAGAGTCTTCTTACCAGCAGAAAGATTATGTGCGCGCGATACAATCATTCGAGTATCTTTCGACGGAGTATCCGGGAAACGAGAAGGTGCCGGCGGCGCTTTTTAAATCGGGGCTTGCAGCGGGAGAAACCGGAGATCTCGCCAAATCGAAGAAGAATCTCAAACGGGTCATCGAAGAATTCCCGACATCGGACGAAGCGAAGTTGGCTAAGAATAAGCTGGCTGAAATTCGATGATTGCACGTCCATCGAGACGGTTCGTGGTGTCTCCCTTGTTTGTAACATTCCCCGGAGTCTAGTTTCATGCCCGCCGCCAGCTGCTCCGCCAAGATCCATGTCCTTCCGGGCGACGTAGTCAGCCGCATCGCAGCCGGTGAGGTCATTGAGCGTCCTGCCGCCGTCGTCAAAGAGTTGCTGGAGAACAGTCTCGATGCGGGGGGCTTGCATATCACGGTCGACGTGAAGGACGGTGGACTGGCCCTCATTCGAGTCACGGACGATGGCGAGGGAATCAGTCGAGCCGACCTTCCTCGTGCGTTTGAGCGGCATGCAACCAGTAAGCTCAGGTCCGACCGGGATCTGGCCTCGGTGACGACGATGGGTTTTCGCGGCGAGGCGTTACCGAGCATCGCGTCTGTCTCCCATGTGCTGGTAGCGACTGCGGCCAGGCAGGATGCGGTGGGATCACAGCTCACCTTAGTTGCAGGAGCGGGCGGCCCTATTGTGGACGCGCCACCCGTGCCTGGCACCAGGATCGATGTCTCCAATCTCTTTTTCAATCAACCGGCCAGAAAGAAATTTCTCAAGTCGACCACGACCGAATTCTCCCATATCAGCCATGTCGTGCAACTTGCAGGTCTCGCCTGGCCGTCGGTGCACTTCCGCCTGACCCATAACGGACAGGAGATTCTCAACTATCCCGCCGTGACAGCGGATCGCGATCGAATACTCCAAGTATTTCGCCAGGGGTTTCTCGACCGGACCATTGAGGTGCAAGGCAGGACAGGGGGATTGTCGATCCGTGGGGTGATGGTCGATCCTATCCATGCGCGGTCCTCGAAAATGCCGCAGGAATTGTTTGTGAACCGGCGCCCTATCCGCAATGCGACTGTATTTCATGCGGTCATGGAAGGGTATGGATCGTTTCTTCCAAAAGGGTCTCACCCGACGTTCGTGCTCTTTCTTGACATCGAACCGGACCGGCTCGATGTCAACGTGCATCCCACGAAAAAGGAAGTGCGGTTCGCGGAAACGGAATTGCTTCATCAGTTGGTGCGCCAGTCGGTCCGTCATGCACTCGGGGGTTCCGAGCAGAAGGTCGTGCTGGGCCTCTCGCAGGCGGCGCCGGAGTTCATTCCCACGGGCGGGCGGCAGACTTCATCACTCCAGGATTCTCACCCGGCAGCTGCGCTCTCAGCTCGCGGGCAGGATTCTCTGACCAATGGCAGCGACAGGGTGTCGTTATCCGGCAGCGCTGAGGGAACTCAGTTGGCCTTTGCCCACGAGGCAGCTTCGGTCTATCAACGGGCAGAGAAACCCGAGATCCTGCCGCTTGGCCAAAT
>JAABQN010000128.1 GCA_011391455.1 Nitrospiraceae bacterium | reverse complement strand
ACCTTATCCTGCTCGCCATGGATATGACCCTTCTGCTCCTGCCCCGGCTCGAAGCAGTAAATGTCGCAGAAGAATCGTGATGTCTGAAACAAATTATTCTTCTTCATCTTCTCACTGCTGAACTGCTGATAGTCCGAAATGTTCACGACATTCATTCGGCAACTCCTTCAGGAAGGTTGCGGATGCGTTCAGCGTCGTTTAAGCGTCGCCAGAATAGAATCGACCGAGATCACATGATGCGAGAGCCCCAAGTCCTTGGGCGGAAGCCCCATCGCCAAACCCAGTAACTGCGGCACATGCAAGATCGGTAAGTGGAGTTCGCGGTTTACCGCTCGGCCAGCCCGATCCTGATAAATATCCAGACTCATGTGGCAGAGAGGACAGGGCGTCACCATAAAGTCGGCTCCCTGCTCCTTGGCCTCATTCATGTGCATCCCTGCCATCGCTACGGCGATGGCTTCTTTTTCGAGGATGATAGGAAACCCACAGCATTTGGTTCTTCCCTCATAGGCCACTGGTTCGCCACCGACAGCTGTGATGAGGCGTTCGAGGGATTGGGGATTCTCAGGATCGTCAAACCCAAGATCCCACGATGGGCGCAGAATGTAGCAGCCGTAAAAGGGGGCGATGCGAAAGTCGCTCATCGGTACGGAAGTCAGAGCCCCCAGGCGAGCCAGTCCGATGTCTCGCACCACAATCCACAACAGATGTTTGACTTGGACATGACCGTGGTAGGCCAGGCCATCCGGCGCCAGGAGGGCGTTGATCCGGTCCAGGAGCCCTGCCTCTGTCTTGAATCGTCGATTGGCTGCGCTCATCACCCCTTGGCAGGTGCCGCAGATCGTCATCACATCCAGTCCGAGCGCCTCAGCTTGCGCAAAGGTCCTGGCATTGAGCGCCAGCGCCATATCGGGATGCGCTTCCGTCACGACCCCGGCGCCGCAACAGGCCGCGGCTGCGAGTTCGACGACCTCGATTCCCAATCGTCCGATGATTGCCCTCGTCGATTGATAGAGTTCCGGCGTCGCCCCTTGGGCTGCGCAACCGGGATAGAGGGCATATTTCATTGATCTACCGTCACGGGAGACGAGAGATGGTGCGGTTGAGGGAATCACGAAGATCGTCCACCGCGGCGGACGTTTTCGACTTTACCTGTTCCCAGGAAGAGGCGGTTGCGGAATGAATGTCCTCCGCCTTTTTATGGGCCAGGCTCTTTTTTCTTTCCAATTCCACGATCGCCTTCTGGATATCCGTCCTTGCTTCCTCTGACGCATGCGTGACTTGGCCACGAAGCTGCGTGATGCGTACTTGCATCTCATCCAGCTCCGCCTGAACCTTTCGCTGAAACGCATCTTTTTGGTGAATCGTATAGTTCTTGGTGGCCGTCACCGCCTCCTGCGTTTCGCGGAGCACCCTGTCACCCGTCATCGGCTTATCTGACGCCCCAGCCGCAACAAGAACGGGCATGGTGAGCAACCCAATTCCCACGATCGCCCCCAACCTTCCAACATGATGCTTCATCGACATCGCCTCCGTCCTATCTTGGTTAACTGGTCTGTCTGGTCTATTCGGTCTATTTTGTCTATCTTGTGAATCGGCTGAACGAAACTAACCAGATGAACCAGACAGACAAGATAGACTAGATAGCCCAGACTTGTCCTCAACCAGCTAGGCTCGAAGTATAACTTTCGCTTGTTGGAAAGTCACCGTACATGGACCGGGAAGCACAAGACGTACACGAGAGGCGGGACGAGCGAGACTGGAGGAACCTGAAGTTCGAAGTTCCGGGTTCGAAGTTCAGAGTATGGATACCAGGGATGATGCACTGAGCCAACAGTGGGACTAGGACTAGCAGGCTTTGCGGAGAGGACGTGAATGGAGCAGTTGGGCAAATGCATTCTCCGGCATCGGCTGACCGAAGAGATAACCTTGGGCCTCATCGCAACCCTCTTCGAGTAGTAGCGTTCGCTGGGCCTCCTGCTCGACCCCTTCAGCGAGCACCAAGAGATTGAGGCTGTGGGCCATGGCGATGATTGCTCGCACAATCGGGGCTGGCTGGGCCTGCGTCAGAATTTCCTGGATAAACGATTGATCGATCTTCACGATGTCGATCGGCAACCGCTGCAGGTAACTCAGCGACGAATAGCCGGTCCCGAAATCATCGATGGAAAGCCGTACCCCCATCGTCTTCAGAGCGGTCAGCATGACGATCGATGCCTCCACGTTGCGCATCGCAATCGACTCCGTCAGTTCCAACTCCAGGCAAGCCGGAGCCAACCCCGTCTGGCTCAAGGCCTGCTCCACGACGGACAGCAACGTATTGCCGTGGAACAATGAGTTGGAGACATTGATGGAAATACTCACCGGCATCTTGCCGCGATGCTGCCACCCCTGATTGTGGCGACAGGCCATTCGCAGCACCCCCTCATCGATTGCTCTGATCAGGCCCGTATCCACGGCAGCCGGCAAAAACTCAGCGGGATGCATGAGCCCTCTCTGAGGATGTTGCCAACGCACCAGCGCCTCCGCTCCGATAATTCCGCCTGTCCTCAGATCGACCTTCGGCTGGTAATACACCACGAACTCTTCCCGCTCGACGGCATGACGGAGCTCTCCCTCCAAGATCAAGCGTTCATTGGCGGCTGCGTTGAGGCTGTTGGAATAGAATTGAAAATTATTCCGTCCTTCTTCTTTGGCGTGATACATTGCACAGTCGGCATTTTTCAGTAACGTATCGCCTGAGTCTCCGTCAGCCGGAAAGATGGCAATCCCTATACTGACGGTGACAAAGACTTCGCGCCCTTCAATCGAAAAGGGCTTCACCAACGCTTCGACAATGCGGCGCGCAACCTTTCCGGCGTCTTGCGCATCGCTCAGATTTGTGAGGAGCACGGTAAACTCATCGCCGCCCAATCTTGCGAGTGAATGGTTCTCTTCCTTGTCAACAGACCGGCCGACAGAGTCGCTGTGCCGTACGGATTCAGCCAGACGGTCCGCCACACACTTTAGGAGTAGATCGCCGACATTGTGACCCAATGTATCGTTGATGACCTTAAAGCGATCCAGGTCCAGAAAGAGCATCGCCAACGTGGCGCGATAGCGGCGGGCATGCAAGAGGGCCTGCTCGACACGATCTTTGAACAAGACACGGTTCGGCAGCCCCGTCAGGCTATCGAAATAGGCCAAACGATGAATCTCTCGTTCAGATTGTTTTCGATCCGTGATGTCTTGCGCCGTCCCGACAATCGAGAGCGCCTTCATTTGGTCGTCGAACACCGCTTCTGCCTGGAGATTGACCGTAAAATCTGCTCCGTTCGGCAAGATAAGACGATGGTCGATATCGCACGGGGCTCGTTTCGTCAAAATGCCCTTCAGCGCCTGTTCCACACGGGTTTGATCTTCAGCATGCACGAGCTGGATATAGGCGTCGAAGGTTCCGGCAAAGTCCTGCGATCGAATGCCCATCAGACGGCAAAATTCATCCGACGCGGCAAACTGATTTGTGTCCGGGCGCCATTCCCAGTTCCCGATTTTGGCGATCCGCTGCGCGAGCCCGAGCCGAACTTCACTCTTGATCAAGGCGTCCAGGGTGCGGCTGCCGCGCAGCATATACCGCACACGATAACTTAGAACCATGGGATTGAACGGCTTCGTGATAAAATCCGTCGCGCCCTGTTCGTAGGCCTTGGCAATCGACTCGGTATCGTCGAGTCCCGTCATGACCAAGATCGGCACCCGGCTTCCGCCCATCAGCCCGCGCAACCGCGAACAGGCGGTGAACCCGTCCATCTCCGGCATGATAATGTCCATCAGCACGATGTCGGGGCGGCGTTCGGCGAATCGCTCAAGGGCTTGCCGTCCGTTCTCTGCCTCACAGACCTCGTGGCCCGATTGCTCGAGCATCACGCGGATCAACATCCGCATATGCGGTTCGTCATCCACCACCAACACGAGCGGGCATGTTCGTTCCTGGAATATCTGCATCGTTCTTCGCTAGGCAGTTTTTTTGCCTAATTCATTCAGCACGGCCTGCCTCACCGCTTCATAGACTGTGTCCAACTCCGCCATCCGCTCATGGCTCCCCGCCACGTTACCCTGGCGGCCCAGCAGCTCGAAATCTCCCAGAACGCTTGATAGCCCCATGGCCCCGATCATGGCGCTCGACGATTTCAAGGCATGCGCCGCACGAAAAAGCGCCTCTGCGTCCTGATGAACCACCGCCTGGTGAATGGCGCTCACATACGTGGCCGAACTTTCCAGAAAACTCGTGAGGATTTTCGCAACCGGGTCCGGTCTCCCAGGACGCCTCAGCGCGCGTATCTGCTCGATCACCTGATCGGCCAGCGGCATATCCGATAAGGCGCGAACCGGCGCCTGCCTTGTTCTCTGTTCCGTCGAATCCAATGGCGGCTGAACCGGTTCAGCCGGTACAGCCCTGGATTGGTCAGAAGTTGCTGCTGCCTCATCGCCAGGACGCCGTACCCATTGCTGAATCATCTTTCCAAGTTCGCCCTGTGTAAACGGCTTTGTCATATAGTCGTCCATACCGGCAGCTAAACATCGTTCGCGATCGCCATCGATGGCATACGCCGTCAGCGCCACGATGGGCACATGCCCTCCGGTTCGCTGTTCACCATCGCGAATTGCCTTTGTCGCAGAGAAACCATCCATCTCCGGCATCTGGCAGTCCATCAAGACCATGTCAAATTGAGCGCACTCTGTCTTGGCTACCGCATCACGGCCCTGTTCGACCGCCACAACCTGGCAGCCCAATTGCTCCAACATGCAGACCGCGACTTCCCGATTGACCGGATTGTCCTCCGCCAGCAACACTCGCGCGCCCTCTACCTTCATCTCACGGAATTTCGAAACACCGTTAGGCAGGACATCGTCTCGCCGCGAGGGGAAGGTCTTCCTACCTTCACGCGTATTACCCGCGACTTTCTCCAAGCGCACGGTACACCAAAACGTCGCTCCCTGCCCAGGCTCACTCCCGACACCAACCGTCCCCTCCATCAGCTGAACCAACTGTTTAACGATAGACAAGCCTAACCCGGTCCCGCCATATTTTCTGGATGTCGACCCGTCGGCCTGAGAAAACGCCTCAAAGATCTTATCTTGCGCGGCAGGTTCGATACCGATTCCCGTATCTTGAACTTCGAATCGTACGAGGGCGTGAGAGGCCGATGCTTCCGCCACCGTGACCGTAAGTATGATGCTTCCATGTTGGGTGAACTTGACAGCATTATTCACGAGATTCATGAGAATCTGTTGCAAGCGAACAGGATCTCCCTGAAGAACAGACGGGACGGACTCAGCCAGCACACAAGTCATTTTAATGCCCTTGCCCAGCGCTTGTTCGACAAAGAGATCCGTCACCTCCCTGACCGTTTTGACCAGATCAAATCGAATGTGCTCCAATTCAATCTTCCCGGCCTCTACCTTTGAGAAATCCAAGACATCATTGATGAGTCTCAATAACGTGCCCCCTGATCGGTACACGATATCGACAAAGTGATGCTGCTTTCCTGACAGTTCCGTTTGCAGCAAGAGTTCGGTCATCCCAAGAATCCCGTTCATGGGTGTTCGAATCTCATGGCTCATGTGGGCCAAGAAATCGCTCTTGGCCCGACTTGCCGATTCGGCAAGATCCTTCGCCTCTCGGAGAGCCTCGATCGCCTCCGCTCGCATGGACACCTCGCGTTCAAGCTGCGTCCGATAGCTGGATTGCGCATCTTCGGCCTGCTTTCGTTCAGTAATATCCCGGATAAAACTGCTGAACATACACTCGTTATTGAGCCAAATCGGCGACATGGACCATTCCACAAGGAACTTGCCCCCCTCTTTCCGGACGGTGGTCAGTTCAAGCCGCTGGGCCACGAACTGGGTCTCGCGCGCTTCCAGGAAGCGCGCGAGTTCTTGCCGATACCCATCACGATCCCCAGCGGGAATGATGAGGGAATCGAGCGGTCGCCCGAGGGCCTCCTGCTCAGACCACCCAAATATCGTTTCAGCCTGGACGTTCCATCCGGTGATCGTCCCAGCAGCGTCTGTCGTCACGACCGCATCAAGCGCCGTATCGATCGTCTTCTGCAGCTGCGCCTCGCTTCTCTCGAGGTTATGACTGAGACCTCGGAT
>JAABQN010000127.1 GCA_011391455.1 Nitrospiraceae bacterium | reverse complement strand
TGCTGGACCCTGCTCGATTATCGGTGCGGACGACGCACGCTACGGATATGAAGTGCTGAAGCGAGATAATTGTGCGATGCCGGTCTACGACTTGGCAGCGACTAGGAAGGGCGATACAGGATACCGTCACAGGGTAAGGCTCTGAAGGAAAGGCAGCTACTATGACAAAAGTATTGATTGCCGACGACAGTATTGCGGTCAGAAAAGTTGCCGAACGGTTACTGACCGAGGCTGGATTTGGAGTGACTCTTGCTGCGAACGGCGAGGAGGCATTGGCCTATTTGGCCAAAGAAACTCCTGACGTGGTCGTGTCAGATGTGATAATGCCGGATAAAAGCGGCTACGAGGTCTGTACCTTCGTGCGCGGGCAGAGGGCCTTGGCGAACACGCCGGTACTCTTGATTTCAGGCATCGTGAACGATGAGGTGACGAAGCAGGCAGAATCCTGTCACGCCGATGGGGTGTTGAAAAAGCCATTTCAAGGCACCTCTCTCAAGGACCGTGTGCTCGAGCTGTTGGCCAAGCGGCAGAACATAGCTACGTCAGTGGCAAAAACGGTTGAGACGGTGATTGAACCTATCGAGCCAATTCAAGACTTGGGTGTAATCGGGAATGAATTAGAGGCCCACCGGCAAGCAGTGACACAAGTGACATCACTAGAAGAAGAGCTTCGGATCGAACGAGACCGAGTGACGTACAGCACGCAGCGAGTGATGGAACTCAAAGAACAGTTGGGCAGGGTCAAGGAACTTGAATCGTTGCTGGCAAGTGAGCGAGAGCAAAGTGCCCAATTGAAGAAGCAACTTGCAGAGGTTGATAATATCGCCATTCAGATGCAAGAACTTGAATCGTTGCTCAAGGTTGAACGAGAGCAGACTGCTGAGGCCAAGATGCAGGCATCTCTGGCGAAGAGCCTGGGCGGGCGTGTGAGGGAGCTGGAGGCAGCGTTGCAGGCTGAGCGCCAGGCTGCTAAGCAATTGGTCGAACAGATGACCGAGATGGAAGAGGCGGCGACTCGCTTCCAACAAGTGTCGCAACAGCTTGTGCAGGAACAGGAGCGCACGAGGAATTTGACTCAGCGTGTGACCGAGACTGCGCCGGCTTCGCAGAAAGCCCATGAGTTTGAAGCATTACTTCAGATGGAACGGGAACGAAATAGCCTGCTTGCGAAGCGCATGACTGAAACTGAACAAGAGGCTGAGCTAGCCACCAAACGATTTGAAGAAATGGCGAGAAAGCTTGGTGAGATCGCGGGATTGGCTTCCCAGTTGGGAAGCGGAAAAAGACGGCCGTGATCCCGTACGATTCTTTTCCGCGGATTGCCACTATTGTATCGAATTGACATCATGGCTGCAGACAACACCGACGATTTTCAGAAAGAGCTGATCGTTCTCTTCGTTCAGGAAGCGCAGGAATGGCTTCAGCGCATTCATGTCGCTCTTGACGAGCTGCAACAAGGCCCGGCGCCGGAGCGGCATGCCAAGCTGATTCATACAATATCGGCAGGGGTGACGAGTCTTGGAGGGTCTGCCGCCACGATCGGTCTTCCAGGTGTCACGCAGGCCAGCTTCGCGGCGCTTCCATTTATCGAAGCCCTTCAGGATCCACTGAGGGGGGGCACCGTTCAGGATTTTCTTTCGCTCTGTAAACAGCTGGGACAGATCCATACGGCGTTGACACACGCGACGGGCATCTCTTTCGACAACGATGGGAGCGATGCGGCGGCTGAGATTGAGACAGTTGATGCCGGTCTCTCCCCCAGTGAGTTTCTGCAAACGCTTCAGGACCTCCAAAATAAACAGCCCGCCGATGCAGGGTCCTGGTGCAACGTGATTCGGAGCCTGATCGAACAGACGGAAGGGCAGATTCAGGCCGGTGTCAAACGTATCGACCCCACGATCGTTCAAGGATATCTTGCGCGGATGTCCGAAGCTGAAGAGTCGTTTCTGCAAGCGATTGATGAGCAGGTGCCTGAAATTATGAAGAAGATGCGCCTACTCATGATGGCCGGAGGAGAACCCTCCGCACATATGGCAGCCCTCGAAGCCTCTCTGCAAAACGTCGCGCGGCTGCGCGCAGAGGCGCAGCAGGCAAATGCCGGTTCAGCCATGATGTTTTTCACCGGTCTTCATGTATTGCTGACCATGGTAACGCAACGTCGAGTGCTTCTGGCTGCCACGCGGGTAGAATCAGTGACGTCGCGGCTGCACATGATGGGTGACGCCATTCGCCAATGGGTGGAGCATGGACGGGCTCAACGCGCCGCGATCGATCAGGTACTCCCGGTGGACTGAGGCCGATTCCACTTCAGCCTTCGGATCACGCTTATTTGAGGACGCTCTCACGTTATGAACGAACACAGTACGGCCGACTGGTACCGCAGAGCGCAGGAGCTATTGACGGGATTGGCTCTTGCTGTGCAGCGGCAAGACGCACTCGATTTAGACCCCCTGGCTGCCCTGGCGGCAGAGGTTGTGACGGCGCTCAAAAGAAGCGACCGATTGCTCGTTCAGGCTATGAGTGGTCCGGAAGGCCCTCCGCTGATTACGAATCTCGTGAATGTCGGGATTCTGGCGACGAAGATCGGCGGGGGGCTGGGATATCATGGGAAAGAGCTGGAACGACTTGCCCTCGCGGGGCTCCTGCACGATATCGGTCTCTTTGCTGTGCCGCAGTCGCTGATAGCCAAACCGGGTCGGCTGACCTCCGATGAACGTGCGTTGATTGAGCAACATCCAGAGCTCGGCTATCAGGCAATTCAAAAGGCGGGTGTCAAATACGACTGGCTGGCGCAAGTCGTGCGCCAGGCACATGAGCGGTGGAATGGGCAGGGGTATCCGAAGAAATTGAAGGAACGGCAGATCAATGAGTTTGCCCAAATCATCGGCCTGGTGGATGTTTTTGACGCCCTCGTAAGCCCGCGCGGCTATCGCCGCCGATTTTTCCCCCACGAAGCCATACGAGAATTGTTGGCAGCGGAACGGACGGCGTTCCCTCGCGAAATCGTCAAAGCCTTGATTCAGGAGTTATCGGCTTATCCCCTGGGTACGTCGGTACGATTGACTACCGGCGAAGTCGGATCTGTCATACGCATCAATACGCGCTTTCCACTCCGGCCGATCGTCTGGATCGAGAGTGATACAGCCTCTGGTCAGGATGGGCGGAAGATGGATCTGAGCTTTACTCCGCTTGTGTCGGTCCTCGAAACACTGGAGCCGCCCGATGTCGTACGGGCATCGTTTCCAGCAGATGAGATCTGTGACAAGGCATCTGATCCCCTCCCTCAGGCATCCGATCAGTTTACGGCACTGTTGGATGGCCTGGACTCTCTTGCGAGTGCGATCAAAGATGCTGTCGAGTCCATAACGTCTGTGCCGGAAGACGGACCGGCGTCGCAATCTGGCGAGCATCGATGGACCGTCCGGTCTCCTGCGCAGGATCTTGCGGATGCCAGTTTTCAAAAGGAAGTCATCGGGCTATTCGCTCTCGAAGCGCATCAATGGCTGGCTCAAATTCAGACGGTGGTGAAACAGCTTGCTGAAGGGGCCGACGAAACGGTTCGTCCGAAGCTCTACGGGATTCTCTTGCATGGCATTACAAATCTTGGCAAATCAGCGTCAACGGTACAGCTTCAGGTTATCGAGCAGATGGCCTCGAATCTGCTTCCGATTCTCCATGATGTGGGCCGCCAAGAGCCCCACACCATGGCAGCGGCGCTTCAGTCGCTGCAGGCGGGGTTGGATCGGATTACTCTAGCCGTGCGCCGGTTAGCAGGAGACCAAGTGGACAATCCGGTCGGGATCGATGACGTTCCAGTAGATACGGCGAGCGAATTCGCGCAAGCGCTTCCTGCCGTTGTAACGGAGCCATCGGCGCTTCCCCAGGCGCAGGCTCAGCTCACTGTGAACTCCAGCGTGCCGCTCCTCGATGCCCTTCGAGATTTGCAGCAAGCGCGCGCCCGGTCGCTCCAGCCAGCTCGCGATGTGTTGGAGGCGGTGATTCAACGAGCTGAAGGGGAAGCCGAACGTCTGGATGTCACCGGTATCGGGCGTATCTTAGCTGAACTCGACCGACTCGACGACGAGTTCATTCAAGAAGTCCGCACGCGTGTTCCGATCATCAGTTCCATTCTCGAAAATATACGAGCGCAGGGGGCGACGGATTTTGTCACAGCGTCTCAGCTTGATCCGATTTTCCAGCAGGTCGAGGCCCTCTATGACATGGCCGACCGTGTGCAGGCGACGATGATCACGATGTTTTTGCAAGGGCTGCGATCCTTTCTCATGGTCGCAGCCTATCGAAAAACATCCACATTGGCGCAGCGGCTGGGAACGGTCGAGACAAGGATTCACTCATTGATTCCGATGGCGGAACAGTGGGGCAATATCGGGCGTGTCGAGCGATCCGCCATCAGTGCCATTCTCCCAGTCTAAATCTGCACACTTCTGTACGCTTGACGCTAAAGAATATTCCCTGTCATGCGGAATCTGTATTCATGGTGCATACAAGCTTCTCCTGAAAAAATACATCTCGATGTAATTGCACGGATTATGCTGCCTATGGATTGGGCAATGTGTAAGGCGCCATGGTATGGCGTGGTATTGGCCGTTCATCCACATGGTTATCCACATGCCATGCACATCTTTTGGGGACACAGAGCGTGAGGGGGCTGATGGTCTGCTCCACGGTCGCCTTTTGCAGGGCTGAAGTTCATGCGGATAGAGGCGCAAAGCCTTTCTGAGCAAGCTGTTTGGGCGTAGATGTCTCCCGCCGTACCATTGCATATGCCAATGAGTCCTCATGCCATAAAAACCAGGCCTGCCTCCTACTGTCAGTGACCTGTCATCCACAATATCTCCACTAATCAGAGAGATGGAGCATCCTGTCCAATTAGACCGGACAGAGAGGCTCAATCTCCTTTCTTCCTCCATGTAACCTACCGTGGAAGGATGGTATGATGCCGCGTTTTTGGAGAAGGTTGAAGTGCTAGATGGGAGACTGTATCGATGCCGAAACTTGTGACGGTTTTGAGGCCGGAGAAGATCGATGAGCAAGCTCGCTACTATGTCCGGTCCCATATCCTTCTCCCTGCCGGGACGATCGGGCTGGTCTGCATGGTCGGCGGGATAGGGGCGCTCGCTTATCAACTACTGGCAAACCATACCTATAGTTGGGTGACGTTTCTCAGCAGCTCTCTCTTAATCGTCGTCGGCGCGGGCTATGGGTTCGCGCATGCTCGCTATCACCGCTATCTCTTTCAGGCATTTCCAGAGGTCTATGCGGCAAAGATGCGAACTGCTGTGGCTCAACGCAACAGGAAGGCTAAGATGAAAGGGAAGGCTGAGCCGGAAGTCCCTGTCATCGAACATCCGGGGCGCGCTTTTGTCACGGCCATCTCCATTGCAGGAGCGGTACTGGTCTTTGGTTCATCAGCAGCGGCCTACATGTACGGCGATCTCAACATGTTTCCTGCTGCCTTAGTGCCCTGGGCGGGGTTCTACTGGGCGAAGTTGTTTTGTTGGCGTGGAGTGGTGGACTAATCTGGTTTGTTTGGTTGATCTGGTTTATTTGGTTTGTTTAGTTTAGTTGATTCGGCTCATCCGGTCCTCAAGTCTCAGCACTCGCCTTACCCCGTATCCCCTTACCCTTTTTACCCCCTGTACTCCTCTTCTTGCCCCGTACCCCCTGTGATGCTTCCAGCTTCTTCATCCTCTCTTCCAACGTGCGTATGGCCTGCCTGAGTTCGGGAAGACGTGGGATCACGGCTTGGGCCTTGACCCAGACTTCATGTGGCATCACGGGAGCTCCTGAGACGATTTGGTTGGGTTCGAGACTGCGGTTGACCCCTGCGCGAGCGGCGATCATGACCTGATCGCCGATGATGAGGTGATCTGCCAACCCTGCCTGTCCACCGATCATGACGTGATGTCCCACGTGCGTGCTGCCGGCGATCCCGACCTGTGCCACAAGGATGGAATGGGCGCCGATGGTCACGTTATGGGCGATCTGGACCAGATTATCGATCTTGGTTCCCTGCTTGATGACCGTTTGGCCGAGTGTGGCCCGGTCGATCGTGACGTTTGCCCCGAGCTCGACGTCATCTTCGATCGTGACTCCGCCGAGCTGGGGAATTTTGTAAT
>JAABQN010000126.1 GCA_011391455.1 Nitrospiraceae bacterium | reverse complement strand
CGGTGCCGGGATGGAAGACTGTGAGGATCAGGCGCCCCTGTGGATGGAGTATGCGGTACAGTTCCCGAATCATGGCCAGCGGTGAGGGAACGAATGGGAGCGACAGATTGCAGACAATGCGATGGAGGGAGTGGTCCTTGAAAGGAAGAGGCTGGGTCCAATCCGTTTGCATCCACGTGGCAGTCAGGGGAGGGTGGATGGTCAGGGTACCTGCGAAGTCTGTGTCGAGTTCCCGACGCAAGGCGTAAAGACTCTGTTGAGCCTGCATCAGTGAGTCTTGAGTCTGCTCCAGGCCGATCACCTGAACAGGACGCTCCGGACTCCATCCACGCTGTCGCGAGCGGTACGCGTGGTTGACCATTGCGGCTCTGACGAAATCGCCTTGACCGACTCCCACGTCTATAAGCATGGAGCCCGGTTCGAGCGGGCTGAGCAGCCGGTAGAGATCGTCCAAGAGCTTCCAATGCTCATGGAGGTTTCCGAGTTGGGGAAGCTGCTGCAGATGCGTGGCTCTCAAGGCTTCGCGCGTAATCTGGGAGAGATTGTGGCGAAGACTGGTGCGTTCCATCTCGATGCGCTGTTGACGGGCCAGCATGTGACGGGTGTCTGCACGAAACTCAGCTGGAATGGCCGGTAGCGAGACGGCTGCGGCGATCTGTTCGAGGACCTGTTGGAAGGCCGGTGGCGGTTGTTCGCTGAGCGGAAGTTCCTGGCCGAGCAACGGTGCGGAAGCTGTCACTAAACGGGTATGGGCTCCCAGCGCGGTGAGAAATGCCTGAGGGAGGTCAGCGGGAGGCAATGGCCCGAGGGGGTTGCTGGGAATCGTGAGGATGGCTGACGGAGAGCGAAGGAGACGCAGGTCTGCAATCGTAGAGGCCATATCTGTGAAATGGCCTGCGACGATATCGCCGATAAAACGATCGACATTGACGTTGAGCCCGAGCAGATTCGCGATGCCGCGTCGAAGTCCATATTGATGGTCGGCCACGAGATCATGCCCATGGACCGTCATGAGCATGGCTTGAATATCGACGACCGGATTGATCAGGAGAAGTAGGTCGAGGGGACGGGATTGCACGGCTGTCTTGATAGCGACACGTGCGGCCATGTCACTCGCCATGACAATCAGAGGAGCGGTTGGCCAGGTATGTTGTACAAACTCCACAACTTTCAGAAGGTCAGCTTGCATACTTCGTAGGGTTATCTGTTGCACCTCGCCGTCGCTCAGCCCTATATGGTTGGTGTGGTCGTAACGCAAGACGCGGAGCCGGTGATGCGCCAAGTAGTACGACAAGGTAATGGCGTCAAACGAGGTCTGGCCATAACCGGGAGAGATGATGACGACCGGTGTGTTCGGTGTGACCGATTGGCGAAGATGATCGTCGGTGATCACAATCGCCTGGCCGCGTGGATTCCGGCACTCTCGCGGAATACTGACGACCGACGTCTGTTGCGCGGAGGGCTCCAATTCGCCTGGGGACGTCAGATGTTGCCGGACAACTCGGTTCACTTCGCGCTCAGCGTAGCCTGTGAGACCATGAAAGCGGAGGCCGACTCGAAGGGCAGGGGCGGAGCCTTGGTGGCGAAATTCACTCGGCGCTGTGGGATCAGGATCCGACCAGATTATCCGGGCTGGCAGTGCAGCATCAGGCGCACCAGGCTCATGGGTTCCAGGATGTTTCTGGGTCTGTGTGACGGCAAAGTGCAACGTAGCCATATCGCTCAGGAGTTCAGGGCGAGCATTGAGGTGAAGACAGGCACCGTCTCGGCTGAGGTTGCTGGTGAGTGCTTCGAGGCGGTAACTTCTGCCAGCAGGGTTCGTGACATCGAGCCGGACCGGGAGTTGCAAAGATACTCGTACGGCTTCGCGAAGATCGAAGTTCTCCCGCTCGTGTGGTACGAAAGGGGCACTAGCAGTCAGGTTGTCCTGTGGTCCTACCGCAAGCAGTACTTCAAGAGAGAACGGCAGAGTTTTTTCCTGCGCAGCCTGGACTAGTGAGGCAAGGACGGCGCCTTCTTCTTGCTTGAGGGGCTCAAACATCACAATCAACTGAGAGGCCGGTGTCTTGGTTTGAAGCGAGACAGACCGGTCCTGTGCCCTGCCTTGCAACTCGAGAATGCCCACGGACGTCTTGACCACCACATACGCGTCTTGCGGCGGAACGGTGGGGAAATCGCCCGGGAGTGTGATGCAGGCTCCTTTGCGACTGAGGTTTGAAATGGTGCCATCCCATGCGACTGATCCAACGGTAATCGTGGCAGGCAGGGTAGTGAGAATTCGAGGTACATGGCGTCGTTCCTGTTTCGGTTTGTCGGGGTCGGCAGTTGCAAGAGGTGCCGCCCTGTCGTTTTTTCTGGCCGAAGTGAGTGCGGGTTTAGTGTCGGAGACGGCAATCGGCAGCGGGGGGATATCGAGAGGGAGTGGAGAGGCAACCGGCAGACGGAGGATCATACGAAAAGGGCCTTGCATCGGGGCAGACAAATCCAGGGCGCCGCTCAGTTGACGGACGAGCTCATACGACTCGATGAGATCAATGGGCGAGAGCGACGTTGCTGGAGGTGCTACCGACCACACCAAGTCGGATTCCAGCAGTTCGACTTCGATCTCAGTAGGTGGGGTGAGAGGAAATAGGGTGGGGGCGTCAGCAGAGATGGAGGAAGACCCCACTGCGCGCGTGCTTACGATGAGTCGATGCGTGCGGCCGACCGTTACTAAATAGGTCTGTGCATAGTTCAAGAGATGGAGAATGAGTTTCGTGACCTGTTCGCGATTGCCGACGAGGGGAGGGAGGTGAGCGGGGGGCTGCCGTATGATGCCGGCGCCATCCACAATTGCTAAGGTTGTGGGCATGAGTGCGTCGTCAAGGACCTCGTTGATCGTTGGTCCTAAAGGGCTTCCTTCTCTTTCGTGGAGGGCTTCCGCCAACTGTGCTCCGAGTTTCGTTGCTTCTGCGGCGTGGGCGGCGAGTGTTTCGACTTGGTCGTCCAGACGCGCATCGCGAATGGCGATAAGGAGCTGTTGCGACTGTGTCCGCAGCGAGGCCAGCGGATCGTGCAGCTGTTGTGACAGTAGTGTGGCTTTCTGGGCCAGCGCGAGCAGTGCATCTCTATGACGGAGTTGTTGGTGAAGTTGATGAATCGTCGTGTCTTGTTCTTTGGACTGGGAAAGGTCTCGGATCAATCCCACTGTGCCGAGAAATCGGCGAAGCGGGTCATAGAGTCCGCGAGCGTTCACCGCAGCGGTGAGAGTCAGCATTTTGTTATCTGGCGTGGGTTTTCGCCGCAGGGTCAACTCAACGCGGCTGGCGCCCCGCGCACCGGATCGACGTTCGTTGAGGCGATAGCGAGCCGCCGACTCCTGGTCGGCGGGAACGATTGTGGTATAGGGCAATCCGATAAGTTCGTTGGGCGAGTAGCCCAATAGCATGAGGATGCCAGGACTGACTGTCACAAAAAGTCCGCCGGCATCCAGTTCATAGGCGATGTCGCTGAGCGATTCAATGAGCCCGCGATGGCGTTCGAGCGCGTGATCCAGAGTCACTCTCATGTATCGTGTTTCGATGGCTTTTTTGGCACAGAACAGGAGTTCCGTGAGAAAGGCAGGAGATTTCTTCGAGAGGAAAAAATCGACATCGGCTTGGAGTGCCTGAAGCGCCGAGGCTGAATCGCTACGGTCGCTGAGTAGGATACTCGCCACGTATGGTGCGTGGCGTTTGAGTTCGCTGGGTAATGAAGTATCGTTCCCGGCGAGGCATTGTTCGTCGATGAGAATGAAGACCCATTCGTGAGATGTCGCCCATGCGCGGGCTTCTTCGGCTGAATAGGCGACGTCCACGCGGCAGCCGGGAAAGAATCCACGCAAACTGACCGTGATGAGTTTAATGGACTCAGCCTGTTCGCTGACAATCAGGATGGTGACCGGTGTATTCTGCGGCATCGAGATATCCCTGTGCTTACCGGGAATTCGAGCAAACCCAGTCCTAGAGCGACGATACAATGTTCGCCCGTGATCTGGTCTGAGCCAAACCAGTCCCCTATTCTTCTGCCGCAAGCGGTCCGGGGCACGCGTCTTTGGATAGTGATGTGAATAGCATAGGCGGAGGTGGGAAACCCAGTCTTGATGCGATGAATAGGTTGTATCTTTAGTAGGGGGGAGGCGCGAGAACTTTGATGGCGAACAAAATTGAACGGTGGCAGGGCACAGAGTTTGAAATTATGTGAGGGAGCGAACGCTGCAGGGACCTGCCGCAGACTGTGCGGCAGGTCCCGTGGTGTATCGGGGCGCCTATTTGAGGGCGACTGGAGAAGGGGATGTCGCTGGGCAGGCGCCAGGGGTCATGTATAGCAAATAGTTTCCCATCCCATGTTGAGCTTCTTTTTTCTGTAAGGGATGGTGATGGACCATGACCATTTCATAGTCATCAGCTTTCGTCACAGGAAATCCCTGACTATCCTGATAGACCTGATGCGGCTGAAACTGGAGAAAGGTTCCGTCCTGGTCGACGTCGGGAACCGTCCGCAGCAAAGTCTGTTTCTTGGTCTTATTGTCCAGCCCGATCATGAGGAGTTCGTCATGTCCGTGCGGATAGGCGAATTTGACGCAGCCATCCATCGAGAACTTGAGTGGCTCCCGGTGGACCTGGACTCCGGTGTTAATCTCAATTCCTTCGTCCGTCTGGTTTGGGCCTCGCTGGGAGAACTTGCTGAAGCACACAATGTTGACCCCCACCTGATACACGTCCATCTCTTTGACGGGGGCACCCTCGGGCGCCATGTACATGGTGAAGGTCGCCATGACGTCTTTGGTGACAGGCGCCTTATGATAAAACGCGACGATCGACATCAGATGGTCGCTGTTGGCGAGCTTGACTCCATAGCCTGCCGGGAAACGCGTCTCGGTCATCTCCAGCCCTGCTCCAGCAAAGAACAACGGTTCGCCTTCGCATGAGACGCTCGGTTTGCTGTTGTTGAGCATTAGGATGTGATGGAGATAGTTCTTGGGGAGGGGCTTCCCTTCTTTGGTGAAAACCGCAGTCTTGTATCCGATCATATACCTGTCTTTGGGAAGCTGAAAACTATGTTTGGGCATCGAGGCTGCCAGGTCTCCATCGTGAGAGGCGGGGAGGTCGATGGGACCGAACGTGAGGGTCACGACATCGCCCTGAGACGTGACGGTCGTCGTCGTTTGATTCTTGAGTGTCGGGACTGCATGGTGGTCGTGACCGCCGTCTGCAAAAGCAGGGGTCGCCAGACAGATGCCGGCGAGTAAAGTGAGGAGTACCTGACGCATAGAACCTCCCAAGGATAAAAAGTGGTCACGCGAATATTTGGTGCGCTGGTCGTATCGGCCTGTGTGAGACGCAGAGATCATCGTGCAGATGGCGACGGAGTCAACCGTTTCCAGAGATAGGTTCCGCCATGTTCGCGAGGAGGAATGTTCTTTTGAGCTCCGACGCGTGAATACCACCACACACCTTTGGCCTGGGTTCCATCTTCGGAGAGGAGGAGTTCAAACTCTCCTTCGCGATCGTTGCCCGGCTGTTGCCAGGTACCTTGCCAGAGCCGGTCGGCAAATTTTGAAGTCATAAATCGCCCACCATGCTGGGTATAGGGACCATTGCCGGCTTTGTCGAGTGTGGCCTTGTAGCGCTTGTCGTCCTCGACCTCGAGAATATCCCATTCCCCACCCAAGTCATGGACGGCTGATTGGCTGATCGATGAAGCCACAGTGCGTGGTGCAGCGGCGTTCGACTGATTGTCGACAGGCATCGCGCCGCCGGCGTTGCGGAAGGACTCATGCCAAGACAGGAGGATCCACTGGCCGTTTCGACGTTCAAGCACTCCGGTTTCTCGTAACGGCAGGACCGCGCGTTCCTGGGCCGGTCCTTGACCGAGGACACGCACATAGTCCAGCTCCATCGTGTACCACCCAATATCTCCCTTCGACCACACCTTGAGTTCAGAGATGGGAAGGTCGAGCGCAGCTACTTTCTCAAACTCCTCCTTGATATCCCGTTCAAGGTTAGGCCAACCCACGTATTTCCGGCCTCCGATGGAATAGCTGATGATGTCGGCGTCGTGGGCCATGAGTTTGGACATGGTGGGGAGATCTTTCTCCGCATTGGCCCGCACAAGAGCCCGGACGGTCGTTTCAAGTTCGGTATTATCCGCAGGGCTGCTTATGGCTGCGGGAACCCAACAGAACCCGCCGATGATCATATACATGATG
>JAABQN010000125.1 GCA_011391455.1 Nitrospiraceae bacterium | reverse complement strand
ACTCGTAAAGCGTGCGGCGAGTCGTTGAACGATCGGGCCAGGGCGTCCATCTCCGATGATTTTCCCATCTACACGGATGACGGCCAAGACCTCGACCGTGGTCCCTGTGAGAAACACTTCATCTGCCTCATAGAGGTCCGCCTGAGAGACAAAGCGTTCCTGAACCGGCAGGCCCTCGTTCCGAGCTAAGTCCAACACCACAGTCCGCGTGATCCCGGATAGAATGCGCGGCCCTTGGGGGGCTGTCACCACTGTTCCCCTCCGGACCACCATCACGTTGCTGACCGCCCCTTCAGTAACCAATCCCTCGTCGACTAAAATGGCCTCGAAGACCTGGGCTCGCTTCACTTGTTGTCGTGCCAGTACGTTGGCCAACAGATTCACGCTCTTGATGTCGCAGCGCCCCCATCGGATATCCTCGGTCGTTATAGCTTCCACACCGACCGCTTGTACCGACCGGTCGAGAGGGTGGAACTCACGAACCGTCATGACGACCGTCGGCGTCGCGTCATCCGAGTAGGCGTGATCACGGGGAGCGGCTCCCCTGGTGATCTGAATATAGATTTTTGCTTCAGGATAAGCAGCCCGCCTGATTCCTTCCAGAATATGGCGAGTCCATTCATCGTGGGAATAGGGCTGCTTCAGTTCAAGCGCTGTGGCGCTACGATCCAGCCGTGTCAGATGGGCTTCGAGTTCGAATGGGCGCCCGTTGTATGTCCGGATCACTTCGTAGACGCCGTCGCCAAACTGAAAGCCTCGATCTTCGATCGAGACTTTCGCCTCAGCCATCGGCACGAACGTTCCATTGATGAAGGCCACATTCGGCACGATTATGCACGGCTCCGAGGCGATGAATCAGCGGCCGTCACGTCAAAAACTCGCCGGTCTTCGGCGGTGAATTTCCACCCCATGCGTTTTTCAAACAGTACCCGATGGGTTCCCGGTCTGACCACTTTAAACTCGAACGTCCGCTGCCCATTATCCACCGCATTATTCCCGGCGATGCGGAGATAGTCGTCGGCCAGCAACTGCAGCCCTGTCGGATCATACGTCGGAACCCAGAGTTCTCCCCGTGTCCTGTCTTCCCAGAGATGAATCTGGATGGGGTGCTCAAGGGTTGCCTCAATGACCTTAGCCCCATCCGAGTGTGTCGCATCACTATGGTCGTGACCGGATATCATACTCATGGTTTTCGCCGAGGCCCGACAAAAATCTCCACTCCTTCCACCAGCACATCATAACTCCCCACGCAATACCCACCGCCGTCTGTCCCCTGCCCGTTCCGAACGTCGAATGCCAGATCGTGCCACGGACAGGCTACGACAAAACCCTTCACGCGCCCTTCACCCAAAGGGCCGCCTTCATGGGGGCAAAGATTATGAATCGCGAAGTACGTTCCCCCGATATTGAAGAGCGCAATCTCCCGATTGTTTACCATGACGACTTTCGATTTTCCAGGCGGCAGCTCGTCGACTAGACCGACGGATTGAAACCCCTCGCGCATGCGGTACCGGCTCCTCTCTTCATGCTGTTCACCAAATCGCCCTCGTACGTTACATCCGAAGCGTGTATTTCAACTCCAGCCCTATGGTAACCCCTTCCCGCTTGATGAAACCCGCTTCCGTTTGAATCGCGTAGCGGACCGCTTCGGGAGAAGAACTGTACTTAGGGCAATCATCTTCCTGGCAGGGAGCGACATTTTCCTTCAACCCGACAATATGATGACTTTCATCGACCCACATCATGTCCACCGGGAACCGGTAGGCCTTCGTCCAGAGGTGGTTCTGGCCGGTCGTTTCGAAGATATATAGCAATCCGCCATTCGACGGCAAGGTCTCTCGAAAAGCAAGACCGACAAGCAGTTTCTCCGGTGTATCGGCCACCTCTGTTTCAATCTCACGGCCGTTCGGAAAAGAGACGACGATGATCGTCTCCTCTTTTCGCTCGATGAGAAAGTACGAAGCGCTCATCAGAAAAATCGCCATGAGGGCGAGCGTGACGATACGTTTCTTTTTCTGTCCTCGATCGCTTGCCGGTAAGGAAGCCATACACATTCCTTATCACAACTCACCACGATGATCTGGGCCCAAAGGCCCAGTAATACAGGGAATCTGGGCCTTCTGGACAGGTGCCGTTCTGTTGACTTGGAAAAGAGCGGCGGACTAGAATGGCGGTCACATCGCGGCACGCATCATGGTCGCGACGGGGTGAACTTGTCAACCGTGTGTGTCTCTATTGTAGTGAGAAGGAGGCGAGGGTCATGGCGTTGCTGATTACCGATGAATGTATCTCCTGTGGAGCCTGCCTGCCCGAATGTCCGAACGAGGCGATTTTTGAAACTCGCAGCGACGCGGAAACGAAGGGCAATCATGTGGGCGATGGCCAGGGAGTCGGCGATAGTATTTATGTGATTGCACACGACCGTTGCACCGAGTGTGTCGGACACTTCGACGAGCCACAGTGCGCCGCCGTCTGTCCGGTCGATAATTGCTGTATTTCTGATCCGCTGTATCCAGAGACGACGGAAGTCCTGCTGGGGAGGGCGAGGGCGCTCAATCCAGATAAGGCGATCGATGCCGCAAAAATCTGGAGCGGCGTGCGTAATTAGTCATCACTCATCGTTCAACTACGAAGGCCCTGCTTTTCTCACGAGAAGCAGGGCCTTCCTGTTAAAAAACCACCGCCCTCTCCGCGGTATCGCAGAGAGGGCGGTGATCACTCACATCTATGAATAATGACTACTTGATCATCAGAATCTTACCGCCGACATGGCCCGGATGCAGGTGGCAGCGATAGGTCAGCGTATTCCCCTGCGTGGCGTAGAACATGTCACTGGTCGGAATACCAATGTACTTCGTTTCGCCAGGCTTCAATACCACTTCGGCCTTCATGACAAATGGTGAGCCAGCGTTCGCGGCATCGGTCATCTGAAAACCATGCTCAGCCGTGGCTTTGTTCGTTACCTTGAGCAGAACAGGACGACCAGGCCGAACCTTAAAATCGATGATTGTGACAGGTGGATACCACGTCTTCATGTCCCCGATCTCGACCGAGAACAGCTGAGCATCGACATCCAACTCCTTGAACGACTGCCCCACAACGGAGCCAGTTTCCAAATCTCCGATTTCAACTCCACCTGCCTGGAGCGCAAATGCAGTAGACGCCCCAGCCACGCCTATCATGAGGCCGAAGAAGACCCCAAACACCGTCTTGCCCATGACCTACCTCCTTATAGAAAGAAGAAAGAGATGTGATTAGGTTAGTGAATAACTCTGCCAAGCCCGCTTAGCCCTGATCTTGCAGTCGTGACTCCCTTGCGCCTGCCTATCATACCCTAACAGGCATTTATGCTCTTCAAGTGCAACCCTATAAATAGCACCTCGATGAAATCGGATGCAAGAACGTTATTTCATGTTTCTCCTGGACCACTTTCAATGCGGAGGCTCATATCAACAGGGTTACCTCAATTACTTCAATAGTTTATCTGCCTCAGGCTGCGTCTCTTGAACCGTGGCCCCAATCAAAAGATCGTACGGCACATAGTCGTCTGTTAACGCGACGCCAGCCTCCCAGGGTTGCGTGCGATGGGTGGCCAGCAAGGCAATGGCCTCGAACGGAAGGCGCTGCTGCTCGACCAATCTGTTCACATTGGCCGCAATGGTAGAGAGGCTGTGTCCTTCAAGCGGCGCACCGGCAAAAAAAATCAGATTTTCCGATCGCGCCTGAGAAGAACTCCACGGCCCCTTGACGGCGAAGGACTCGACGTGGGGAAACGATCGTCTCATCGTCTGCACGATCGCGTTGGCCCGCAACAGATCTCCCCCCTCGCCCGACGAGGCGAGATTTACGGCCAGGATACCGTTCGGCGCAAGATGGGCACGCAGCTCCGCGAAAAACTCCACCGTGGTCAGGTGAAACGGAATCATGAGCCGGGCGAATGCATCGACCCAAATGAGATCGTACGTCCGCTCTGTGGAATTCAGAAAGACCCTGGCATCCCGGACGTGCACATGATGCTGGGGTGGCGGTTGATAGAAGAAATATTCTTCGGCCATGCGGACAACCACTGGATCGAACTCAACCACATCCAGATCGAGTCCCGGCCATCGATGGGCGAGCCACTTCGCCAACGACCCGCCTCCATGGCCGAGAATTAAACCCCGTTTCGGGTCCGGCACCAACGCCAGCGACGCGACCATCAATTGACTGTAGGGGAGAAACAGAGCGATCGGATCGGCCTTCCACATGACCGCATGGAAGGTCCGGTCCAGGACGAGGTAACGAAAAAGATCGTCGTCGCGAATTCGTACCTGTTGATACGGACTGTCTTCCTGGTAAACCGGCGCCTTCAACATCTGGATCGGAAACCAAGCACCAGCCCCCAGGCCTCCAATACATAAGACGAGCAGGCCGATCACCAGGGGCCGCACGGTCGTTTTGCTGATCAGCCACCAGAGACCGAGCCCCACTTGAATGGCGCCGAGCCACGCGACAAGCGCCTGGCTGCCGATCCAGGACAGAAAGAAAAAAGCCGTCCCCCACGTTCCCGCCAGGCTCCCCATGGTCGAGAGTGCGATCATCCGGCCGGTATGCCGGCCGAAATATTCAAGATCCGACACGGCCAATCGCAACAAAGCCGGCAGCACGCCGCTCAGACCGAAGGCTGGCGGGCCCAACAACAGCGCGGCGGCGACACAAGGCCCCCACCGAGGGTCCTCAATGAGGCCCGCAACCTTAAAGAGCACCGGCTGGCCCAGCCACGCGATCAGAAAGGTCCAGCCTCCTGAGAACAACAGCAGCCCCGCCAGCACCTGAGCACCGGGGTATCGGTCGGAGACCCAGCCTCCAAAGGCATACCCGCTGCTCATGGCGGCAAGAATCACTCCGATCAATGCGCCCCAGACAAACAACGAGTTTCCGAAGACAGGAGCTAGCAGCCGGCTTCCTAAAATTTCGAGCGCCATCACCACCGCACCGGTCGCCAGCGCCGTTATCAGGAGAAACCATTGAGGGATATGAGTCGGCCGGTTCACAACACTCATGCAGAAACATGACACAGGGTAGGGAGACGATCCGATGCAATCCTGCGAGCCAGCACGATCACAGACCGCCCCAGTTTTTGAAGTAGCGCAAGAGATCGCGGACGGAAATCATTCCGACGATCTGCCCCTCCTCGGAGATTGCCAAATGCCGAATCCCATGTTCCGCCATCTTCTCACTCGCCTCATGGGCCGATCCTGTAATCTCGATCGACAGCAGCGGGCTGCTCATGACGGCACGCACCAACGTCTCTTGTGCCGGACAGGACTCGGCCATCCCCTTGCGAACCAAGTCCGATTCGCTGACTATCCCACTGTAGTGACCGGCCTCTTGCACCAACAATGCGCCGACCTTCATATCACGCATCAGCGTCGCCGCCGCCAACAACGTCGTGTCTGGACTGATCGTGCGCAAGGTCCGGCGCATCATCACCGCGAGAGGTCGCTGAAGAGGTCTGCTCTGAGTTGCCATACGACAGAATACGTCCGATAGAGGGAGCAAATAGTACCCAGCCCTCGCACACCTGTCAACGAGCGGCCCCTCCCGGTAAAAATCAACTTCTTTAGTTTCTCACAACTTCATTGCTCACCCCCTGTACCGTTGCTATACTCGGCCAATTCGTTCTTGCATACAGGGGATAGTACCTATGCATATCAGCGTGATTGGAACCGGCTATGTCGGCCTGGTAACCGGAGCCTGTTTTTCGGAATTCGGCGTCAGCGTGACCTGTATGGATACCGACGCCAAACGGATCGCCAGGCTTGAGAAGGGCGATGTGCCCTTCTACGAACCGGGGATCACGGAACTTGTCGCCAAAGGCATTCGCGAGAATCGGATCAGCTTTACCACCGACATCGCTAAAGCCGTCGACAAAGCCCTCGTGATTTTCATCGCGGTGGGCACCCCGCCGCGACCAGACGGATCGGCCGATCTGTCATACGTCGAAGAAGTCGGCCGCGGCATCGCCAAACACATGACGGGGTACAAGGTCATCGTCACCAAGTCGACCGTCCCGGTGGGCACCGGAGAAAAATTGCGGGAAGTGATCAGCGCCAATCAATCAGGGAAATTCCGGTTCGACATCGTCTCCAACCCGGAGTTCCTGCGTGAGGGGTCCGCCATCGAAGACTTCTTGCGGCCGAACCGGGTCGTCATCGGCGCGGACAGCGAGCAGGCCGTGGCGATCATGAAAGATCTCTACCGTC